>CAMWRL010000044.1 GCA_947176685.1 uncultured Ruminococcus sp.
CGCCATAGTATTTTGGACTTATAATCAAAAATACTATGGCTAAAAATTTCTATATTAGTATCAACCTTAGTTATTATTATCTTACTTTTTTAGAAATATCGTCAATAAGCTTAACAAGTAAATCATTCTGCGTCATTGAGCCTAAATCACCCTCACGCCTTGAACGTACCGAAACAGTACCGTTTTCAACTTCCTTGTCGCCTATTGTAAGCATAATCGGAAGTTTTTCCACAGTTGCAGAACGTATCTTATAACCGACTTTTTCAGCCCTGTCGTCGATAGTAACACGGATTCCGGCGGCTTCGAGTTTTTCAAGAACCTCGTTGCAGTAGTCAAGATGTCTGTCTGCAACAGGAATAATTCTCACCTGCTCCGGAGCAACCCACAACGGCATTGCACCGGCATATTTTTCAATCATATATGCAAGAGTTCTCTCATAACAGCCGAGAGATGTTCTGTGAATGATATACGGACGCTTTTTAGTGCCGTCAACGTCAATGTATTCCATTCCGAAACGTTCAGCGAGCAGCATATCAATCTGAATTGTAACAAGTGTATCTTCCTTGCCGTAAACGTTCTTGTACTGAACGTCAAGTTTAGGACCATAGAAAGCGGCTTCGTCAATGCCTATCTCGTATTCAACGTCGAGATGGTCAAGAATCTTAGCCATAACAGCCTGAGCTTCTTCCCACTGTTCCGGAGTGCCTTCGTATTTGTTTTTTGGATTTGCGGGGTCCCACTGCGAGAATCTGAAAGTACAGTCTTCAAGAAGTCCGACTGTATCAAGCATATATTTAGCGAGTTCGAGACAGTCTTTGAACTCCTGTTCAAGCTGGTCTGGACGGAGTACGAGATGTCCCTCTGAGATTGTGAATTGCCTTACACGGATAAGACCGTGCATTTCACCGGAATCTTCCTTGCGGAAAAGGGTAGAAGTTTCGCCAAGTCTCATAGGCAGGTCACGATATGAACGCTGTCTGTTGAGGTATACCTGATACTGGAAAGGACATGTCATCGGACGGAGTGCAAAACATTCCTTTGTTTCGTCGTATGGGTCGCCAAGTACAAACATTCCGTCAAGATAATGCTCCCAGTGACCGGAAATCTTATAGAGTTCCCTTTTGGCAAGGTAGGGGGTTTTTGTAAGAAGATAGCCGTGTTTCTGTTCAACGTCCTCAACCCATCTCTGCAAAGTCTGAATAACTCTTGCGCCTTTCGGGAGAATTACCGGAAGTCCCTGTCCCACAACGTCAACGGTTGTAAAGTATTCAAGTTCACGACCGAGTTTATTATGGTCACGGAGTTTTGCTTCCTCACGCTGTTTTATATCTGCCTCCAAATCGGCATTTTTAGGATATGCAACGGCGTATACTCTTGAAAGCATCTTGTTTTTTTCCGAACCTCTCCAGTAAGCACCCGTACAGGAAAGCAGCTTGAAAGCCTTTACGGGAGCAGTCGTCATAAGGTGAGGACCTGCACACAAATCAATAAATTCGCCCTGTTTATAGAAAGAAATCGGCTCACCCTTGCCGGCGTGTTCTTCGCATAACTCAACCTTGTACGGTTCGTCCATTTCCTTGAGTTTAGCAATAGCTTCTTCCGGTGCAAGTTCAAACTGTTCAAGCGGCAGACCCTCTTTGACGATTTTTTTCATTTCGGCTTCAATCTTGTCAAGTTCTTCCTGTGTAAAAGGCTTTTCAAGGTCAAAATCATAGTAGAAACCGTTATCAATAGCAGGACCTATTGCAAGCTTTGCTTCAGGGTAAAGTCTCTTTACAGCCTGAGCAAGAATATGTGACGCTGTATGCCAGAAAGTCTTTTTACCGTCCATGCTGTCGAAAGTGCATACTTCAAAATCGCAGTCGCTGTCAATGACTGTCCGGAGGTCTTTGACCTCGCCGTTGATTTTTACGCAGCATGAAGCCTTATAAAGTCCCATACCGATACCCTTGATAATTTCACTTGCAGGTGATGCAGATTCGATTTCACGGATACTTCCGTCTTTTAAAGTCAGTTTAATCATTGTTTTTTTACTCCTTTTTAAAATTATACTTTGCCGACAACTTCAATACCATTGTCCGCACCAAGCTCCATTGAAAGCGGTTGTAAATAACCGTCAGTGCTGTCCACATTGAAGCACACCACAACGCCGTCCTCGTCAACATCAACATAAGCACTTGTGATTTGCAGGCATTCGGCGAGGGTTTCGGACAGTCCGCCGTAATATCCCTCATCGGCGATTATTTCAGCGATTTTCTTTCTGTTGCGGTTTACCTTGTCGAGTTTCTGGGCTATTTCGCTGAAATTATCCATAATTTCCTGCTGTTCCTCAACATAGAAACGTATTGTCACGTTATTTTCCCATAACTTGTATGTGATTTCAAACGCTTCTTCTTTTTCGTTGTACTTAATCTGGTTCATTTGTCAGACTCCTTTGTAATAAAATTAAACAAAAAAGTCCCTCACGCCGGAAAAGGCACAAGGGACGATTATAATCGTGGTTCCACCCATGTTCATACCGGAAAAAGTTCCAGTATCTCATTGGCTCGGTAACGGGAGCTTCCGGCGTGTATTGGACGCACTCAGAGGCGGTATGCCTGAAGTCTGACCGCTGACTGTCTTCCAGCAAATGACAATCTCTCTGTAAACGGTGCTATGACAAAAAGCCTTCCTCATCATAGATTTGGTATATTTATATAATATCACAAAAATTCCGGCTTGTCAAGTACGATTTTCAGAAAAATTGCATCTTGAAATCATTGCCAGCGTAAGCGAAATATTTTCATTATGTACGGTCACGCCTTTGGGGACGTTGAGGTGTACAGAGGCAAAGTTCAGAATATATTTTATACCGGAATCCGTCATCATATTGCAGACTTCCTGAGCGTGTTTTTCCGGAACGGTTATAATACCGATTCTGATATTTCTGTTGAGACAGAAATTTTTCATTTCGCTTATATCAAGAACGGGTATTCTGTTTATGGAAGTGCCGACAATGTTTTCGTTGCAGTCAAAGCCGCATATCACATCAAATCCGTAGTCCGAAAAGCTGTCCGAACACATCATAGCCTTACCAAAGTTTCCCACGCCTGCAACTATAACGCCGTCACGGTTTTTGAACCCGAGAAAACTTTGTATATCGCTGATAAGTTCTGCCGTAACGTATCCTGTACGGGGTCTTCCGCCCTGACTTACCGAAGCAAGGTCTTTGCGAACCTGTACATTATTCAGCTGGAGAGCGTCAGCGATTGCAGTAGCCGAAATATTACCGGATTTTATTTTTTCCGGCAGCGATATAAGGTAATTCAGATACACGGGAAGACGCTGTAAAGTTTGTGAAGATATATTTTTATTCATAACGGCAGTCCTCCCCTAAGGAATGTACATAATTATTTCTGAATATATTTATCCATAGCGGCGGCGGCGGTTTTGCCTGCACCCATAGCAAGAATTACTGTTGCCGCACCCGTAACAGCATCACCGCCGGCATAAACGCCCTCTTTTGAAGTAAGACCGTTTTCGTCTGCAATGATACCGCCCCATTTCTGCGTGTCAAGACCCTCTGTAGTGGATTTTATAAGCGGATTCGGTGAAGTGCCTATTGACATAATAACGCTGTCGGCTTCAATTTCAATGAAAGCGTCCGGAATCGGTACGGGCTTTGCTCTGCCGGAAGCGTCCGGTTCGGAAAGCTCCATCTGCTGACAGACAATACTTTTTACCCAGCCTTTTTCGTTGGATTTGATTTCAACGGGGTTTGTCAGGAACTTGAAAATAATTCCCTCCTCCTTGGCGTGTTCAACTTCTTCTGCACGGGCAGGAAGTTCATTTTCGGTACGTCTGTAAACTATATAAACATCTGCACCCATTCTCTTTGCACAGCGTGCGGCATCCATTGCAACGTTTCCGCCGCCGACAACAACCGCTTTTCTGCCTGCCTGAACAGGTGTTGAATTATCGGATTTGTAAGCTTTCATAAGGTTGATTCTTGTGAGGAACTCGTTGGCAGAGTAAACGCCGTTGAGATTTTCGCCCTTGATGTTCATAAATCGGGGAAGTCCTGCACCTGAACCGATAAAGATACTTTCAAAGCCCTCGTCATTTATAAGTTCGTCAACAGATATTGTTTTGCCGATAATTGTATTGGTTTCGATTTTTACGCCCAGAGCTTTCAGACCGTCAATTTCTTTCTGTACAATGGACTTCGGAAGTCTGAACTCCGGAATACCATATGACAGTACACCTCCGGCAACGTGGAGAGCTTCAAAAATTGTCACATCGTAGCCTTTTTTAGCGAGGTCGCTTGCGCATGCAAGTCCGGAAGGACCTGAACCTATTACAGCAACCTTGTGACCGTTTGAAACGGGCTTTTCTACAGGAGTTTCGGGTTGAGCGTTGTGCCAGTCTGCAACAAATCTCTCAAGTCTGCCTATAGCAACGGGTTCGCCTTTGATACCTCTTACGCATTTTGCTTCGCACTGAGTTTCCTGCGGACATACTCTTCCGCATACAGCCGGCAGTGAACTTGATTTTGAAATAATTTTATATGCTTCTTCAAAATTTCCCTCTGCGACCTGTGATATAAACTCCGGAATATAGATTTTTACCGGACAACCGTTTGTACAGGGTTTATTTTTGCAGTTCAGACATCTTTTAGCTTCATCAATAGCCTGTTCTTCCGTGTATCCAAGCGCAACTTCATTGAAGTTGCTGTTTCTTACTTCCGGATTCTGTACGGGCATTTCGTTTTTCTTCAATGACATATTAGGCATTTTATTCAACCTCCTGTTTGAAAAGATTACAAGTATCTTCGTGAGCCTTTCTTTCAAAAGGCTTGTACATAGCACCACGAGCCATAGCCTCGTCAAAGTCTATGAGATGTCCGTCAAATTCAGGACCGTCAACGCATGCGAATTTAGTTTCACCGCCTACAGTAAGACGACAACCGCCGCACATTCCTGTACCGTCAATCATTATCGGGTTCATTGAAGCCACTGTCGGAATTTCGTACTGTTTTGTAAGCTGGCAGACAAATTTCATCATAATCAATGGACCTATAGTTATAACTCTGTCATATTTTTCTCCGCTTTCGATAAGCTTTTTTAAAGCGTCCGTAACAAGACCCTTTTCACCGACTGAGCCATCGTCCGACATAAGCACGAACTTTGAACTTGCCGCCTTAAATTCGTCCTCTAAAATAACAAGCTCCTTGTTTCTGAAACCTACTATTGAATGAACTTCCACACCCAGTTCGTGGAGTTTTTTTGCAACAGGATAGGCGATTGCGCAGCCAACGCCGCCTCCGACAACTGCGACTTTTTTAAGACCGTCCGTTTCGGTAGCACGACCCAGAGGACCTGCAAAATCGTGTAAACAGTCGCCTTGATTCATATGGTTAAGTTTTTCGGTAGTAGCTCCGACAATCTGGAATATAATTGTAACAGTACCTTTTGTACGGTCGAAATCTGCGATAGTAAGCGGAATACGTTCTCCGTCCTCGTCTGTTCTGAGGATAATGAATTGTCCGGGTTCACATTTTTTTGCAACTCTGGGAGCGCTGATTTTCATAAGGGTAACAGTCGGATTAAGACTTTTCTTTTCTAAAATTTCAAACATAGAAAAATTTTCCTTTCATAAAAATGTGCCGTCAGCATCGGCGGCAGGGAAGTTAATTGATATTATATCATATATTCGGCAGTCAGGGAAATATAAATATCCAATATCGATATTCTTTTATCGATATCCGAAGTGTCAAATGGAATTTATTTTAAATATACAATCTGCACAAATATCACTTTTTTACAAGCCATAAGAACGTCATAATATTACAGACGCCGGAATAATTGCATTCCGTTTTATATATATCAGCGGTATTCAGCAAATGCCGCTTCGTTGCGTACTTCGTAAAGCTTGTTGACCAGTTCAAGCTCCATATCAGAAAGTTTATGACCTGTCGAATATATCAGCATATCCTTGAAGCTGTTGTCATTGAAAGTGCATTTACGCTGTACAAGACAGTATTTTTTACAGAGACTTTCCGGAACAGGTGAATCAAGCATAAATGACTGCGGTACAGTCAGCAGAAAGTCAAGTGCGCTGCCCCTGTCGTACATACAGACCTTGCGTACGGGAATGTCAGCCGGACGGTTGGCAGCATAAAGCTTTTCGACAGCTCCGGAAACATATGGTATAGCGTCATCGCCCTGAGTAAGTTCGATATAACTGCAAGACAGGTCAGAATATGTCAGATTTTCGTTGTGTGCGTAAGGGTGTTCATTTGACATTACGGCAAGCATTTCAAATTCCCATAACAGTTTGCTTTTAAGGTTTTTTTCCTCCAGAAAGTCCATGAAATATTTTTCGTGAGCAGTATTAAACCGGATTATTCCGAAGTCATAGCCGTTGTCACGGACGTTTTCGATAGTGCGCAGGGAATTGGTTTCGCAGAAATACACTTCCATATCTTCAGAACTTTCAGCTCCGGCGATATACTCCGAAAAGGCTTTGGAGATATAACCTGTTCGGGGTACGGATATGCGGAGTTTGTTGTTTTTGTATTTTTCAGGGGAATGTATCGCTTCCATATTGTCAATCTGCATAAGAATCTGTTTTGCGTAACCTAAAAACTTTATCCCTTGGTCTGTAGGGATAACGCCCTTTGAAGTACGTCTGAATATGGTGATTCCGAGAGTATTTTCCAGTTCCTTTATAGCTTTGCTGAGATTTGGCTGAGCCATATACAGATTTTCGGCAGCCTGAGTAATTGAACGTGTCTTTTCAATTTCAACCGCATATCTGAAATGAAGTGTATTCACGGCTGTACCTCCTGTTTATTTTTTGATTTCCTCAACAGAATAATGTCTGGTTTTTTTCTTTACCGGAACTTCCGGTTCAGGTTCGGGTTCCGGTTCAGGTGGAATGAAGGTACTTTCCGGAATATCCTTTACAGGTTTGCAGGGATTTCCAACAGCGACAACTCCTGACGGAATATCTTTGGTTACAACGCTTCCGCCGCCTATTACAACGTTGTCACCGATAGTAACTCCCGGCATAACGCAGACGTTTCCGCCAATCCACACGTTGCTGCCGACTTTTATGGGTCTGGCGTATTCAAGACCGGCATTTCTTGCCTTATAGTCCAGAGGGTGTCCGGCGGTATAGAATCCGCAGTTAGGACCTATGAAAACGTTGTCACCGAAAACAACTTCGGCACAGTCCAGTATGACAAGGTTGTGATTTGAATAGAAGTTATCGCCCAGTATTATATTATAGCCGTAGTCGCAGAAGAAATTCGCTTCAATCCAAGTATTTTCGCCCTTGAATGCAAGCAGACGGTTTAACAGTCTCTCCCTTTTCTGAAAGTCGTTATAAGTAACAGCGTTATATTCCTCACAGAGTTTTTTAGCGTTTATTCTTTCGGCAACAAGTTCCTTGTCGTTGCCGTTGTAGAGTTCGCCTGCCTGTTGTTTTTCCTTTTCAGTCATTGTAAACCTCCTTTAATTTTTGCTACCCTTTGCTCCGAAACTTCCGCCTGCTGCAAGTATGTTTGTATCAAATGAATAATTTATTTTTTCGCCCATTCTGTAGCGTTTCAATGCAAGCTGAATCAAACGTTCGAGAAGTTCCGGATATTTTACATTTTTCGGCTGCCACAGATAGAATGCAAGCGACCCCGGAATTGTATTTATTTCGTTTATATATATTTTTGAAGTCGCCATATCAATCATAAAGTCAATACGTGTAACACCGTTGCAGCCCAGATAACGGAAAGCATCAACAGCAGTTTTTCTTATAAATTCGTCCTGTTCCGGAGTGATGTCAGCAGGAATTTTCCTTTTGAGAGTAGCCATACCCTTACTGCCGCCGGACTTACCGCCGCCGACGTACTTCTGTTCAAAACTTAAAATATCTTCGTCGCTTGCCTGCACGGGTTCTTCACAAACTGACGCTTCTGCGGATTCGCTGTCGCCGACTACTGAACAGTTTATTTCCTTGAGTTTTACAACGGCAGGTTCAACAAGTATTCTGTCGGAAAATTCAAAGGCGTTTTCCATAGATTTAATAAGACCGTCCCTGTCGTTAGCCTTTGAGATACCAACGCTTGAACCAAGATTTATAGGCTTGACGATTACCGGATAACCGAATTTTTTTTCAACCCTATCGGCACATTCTTCAATCCTGTCAATCTCGAATGACGAAAAACGACAGCAGTCAAGTACGGGGAAACCTGCATCTTTAAGTAAAATCTTCATTACGAATTTATCCATACCAACGGCAGACGCTAAAACATCACAGCCGACATAAGGAATGTCAAGAGTCTGTAAATATCCCTGTAAAGCACCGTCTTCAACGTTAGTGCCGTGTACTATCGGGAAAGCTATATCAACGTCCGAAATATGATTTGAGCCGAATTTCTTCATTTTCTGACGGATAAGCTGTACTTTTCCTTCGCTTCTCACGAAAACACACACAGTACACTCTTTAAGGAGTTCCGGAATATCCTTGTATGCATTTATATCCATAAGTTTTTCGCCTGTCCAGAACTCATTCTGTTTAGTCATATAAACAGGGATTATATTATATTTTTCCTTGTTGAGGTTTGTCATAGCCTGCACGGCTGATATGACTGATACTTCATGTTCAACGCTTTTTCCGCCGAAAAGTACAGCAAGATTGATTTTCATAAATAGTTACTCCTTTATATAAAAAAATTAATAATTGTCTGGCAAATCGTTTTCAAGCAGGACGATTTTTTTCTTGTCGGTCTTGTATTCGTTGACTTTGGATATAGCTTCGTTAAGACCGTCCGCAACATAAACATTGTTCATATTGTAGCCGGCGGACTTTATGCCGTTGTAAATCGGTACTGTCTGAGTTTTTCCGACAAGAATAATATAGTCGCAGGCTTTGGCGGCTTCCTGTCCGAACTCAAAATTAAGTTCCTCCTGTTTTGCGCCAAGCTCAACCATTCCGGGAGTGACAAGGATTCGGCAGGCGTCAAAAAGTCCTAAAACGTTGAGAGCCGCACGGCAGCCGTTGGGATTGGAGTTATATGCATCGTCAATATAAGTAAGGTTTCCGCCCTTGTCAAGCAGCTGCAATCTATGCGGAACGGCGGCTATCCTCTTGACCGGAAGTATAAGTTTTTCCATTGGTATTCCGATACCGTGACAATATGCGATTGCTCCCAAGACGTTCTGTACATTGTGTTCGCCTAATAACTTCATTGTAAAGCGACAGTTTTCGCCGTCCGGAGCAGTTACAGTAAATTCCGTTCCCCTGTCAGACACGGAAATATCACCTGCACGGTAGTTATTATGCTCTTTAAGTCCGTATGTCACCGCATTTTTATACTGGGGAGCTTTTTTCATTATAAGGTCGTTGTCGCCGTTGAGATAGATTTTACCGCCTGCGGACTGTACGCTGTCGGCAAGCTCAAACTTTGTATTCAGAATGTTGTCAATTGAGCCGAAAGTCTCTAAATGCTGTTCGCCTACAGAAGTTATAATACCGTCATGAGGGTGTGCAATTTCGCAGAGTTCCTTTATTTCGTGGACACGCCTTGCACCCATTTCGCATATGAAATACTCGTGAGTAGGCTTTAAATGCTGTCTTACTGTAATAGTCACGCCCATAGGTGTATTGAAGCTTTCGGGAGTTTTGAGGGTATTATACTGCGAACTCAACAGCTCACTTAAATAGAATTTCATACTTGTCTTGCCGTAACTTCCGGTAATGCCTATCTTGTGGAGGTCGGGCATTTCGGACAGTATTCTTTTAGCGTCATTTATATACCAGTGCTGAATATATGTTTCAATAGGCTTGTTGAGTATATTGGAAAGCGGGACAAGCAGCGGCGTTAAATAAAGTGCGGAGTTTACCATAATAAACGACAGAATATCATTAAATGGTTTCCAATTATCACACTTACACGGCGTACTTCCGGAAATCGTTCCTATTGCGAACATTACCGCAACCAGTATAAAGAAAGTAGTCATCATTCTCTTTACACGGGCGGTATATTTGAGTGGTTTCTTGAATTTTTTGCCGGGCTTGTTGAGAACCGAAAAGAAAATATTAAGAACCGCAAAAACTATCAGCAACGGCATAATATAACCGGTATCAAGCATTATGAACTGTCCGGCAAAAAGTACAAGCGGAAAAATATATCTCTTAAAGTTCTTTTTCATCCACCACGAATGCTCAGGGGTTTTGTAGCCGTTAAGCTGTAACATATGGAACTCTCTTAAACTGAAAAAGACAATTCCGACAAGTGCTATAACGGCGTATATGCAGAAAAATATAGTATACATTAAGTAATCTCCTTATATTATTCATCAATCTTCATAAACGAACACATTACACGGTTGAAAGTGTATTGTTGTTCAAGGAATGAATAGTGTCCGGCATTTTCAAGTTTTACAAGTCCGGCATCTTTGATTAATTTTTCCATTTTTTCGCCGTCCGACAACGGCGTTGCGGTATCGTTGACTCCCCATACAAGCAAAGTCGGACACTTTATATTAGGAATCAACGGCTCTAAATCTTCGTTTACGACCTTGACAAGCACCTGTCTCATTAACGGCGATGCGGCGGCATAGTCGGCACTGCCCATTTTTTTCCGGAAATTCTCCAGAGCTTCCGGAGCTATTTTCTGCATAAGTCCGGTAGACAGTACAGCTTTACCGATTTTGTAGTAGTAAGTACGGAAACTCTTTTTATTCGACTTCGGCGGAAGTATTCCGGCACTGTCAACAAGGATAACTTTAGTTATCTCAAAGGGCAGATTTGTACGGCTGTTTAGTTTGATAATCACACGACCGCCGAAAGAGTGTCCTAAAAACATAATATTCCTGTTGTAGTAGTCTTTGAGGAAATCAATAACGAAATCCACATAGTCGTCAACGCACCACGCTGACGGCGGCTCCTGACTTTCACCGAATCCGGGCATATCCATTGCGACAACGGTATACTTCTTTGAAAGCAGGTCGATAAGGTTGGCGAAAAGCTTTATATTACTGCCCCAGCCGTGAAGCAGTACAATCAAATCGCCTTCACCTTTCTGTTCATAATTTATCCTGATATTATTTACTGTTTTATACATTGTTATCTCCAGAAAATTTAGTTTAAGGCATTCAATACTTTATACGCACGAAAGCCCGATAATATGCTGACAGATTAATTATATCACGCACGGGAATTTATGTCAATTATCAAAAACAAAGAAAATATTCTGATTTTTCCGCTGAATATGTTGGAAATTTCAGAAATTCAGTTCTTCATAGTCCTCTTTTATGAATCTGTGGTAGGTAACGTGCATATGACCGTCTATTTCTTCTTCAAGTGCAATACAGTAAAAATATTCATCGGGCTGACCGTCTGCAAAGTACACAAGATAGTCAAATTCACCGTTGTGCATTTCTTCGGTAATTACTTTATCGGAATATTTTCTGAATACTGATAAAACGTCATTGGCTGAAACTCCGTGTTGACGGACAGTGTTGACAAACTCCGTAATAAATTCAAACCCGTCAAGGCTGTTGACATAGGAAGTGCCTTTTTCCGGAATCGTTATACAGAAACCGTTTTTTATTTCACGGAAAGTTATTTCACCCAGTCTGTCTGCCACGTAAACCGGAAATTTTTCCAGTGCTGATTTTACATCATCAGTATTCATAAGACTTTTCAGGGAATTTTCCGTATAATTCAGGCTTATGGGTCTGTTGTCGAAACCTAATTTTATTTGTGCTTCTCTGATGTTGTCTGTGATGTTCTTTTCAAGTCTTTTAAAATTCATAAAAATCTTCTCCTTTTTGATTTTGTGCGCCGTGATTATTGTATAACTGTGTGCATTTACGGTTATTCTGCAATTCCCGATAACTATGTACCAGTTTTTTACGTTTCTTTCAAATTCTGAACTTTTGTCAAGAATTTTTTCCCTGCACCATTCAACAATATTATCTGTTTCAACCTGTAGATTTCTTTTTATGCGTTCTGCTCCCAACTCCGTTGTATGAAGTTTTTCAATGTTTTCAATCAGGTCATTCATAAAATTACACCATCTTCCGAAATTAATACCAAAACTTACAATATATTATAGCACGTTTCCGGACGTTATTCAACATTACAAGTGTACAGT
>CAMWRL010000045.1 GCA_947176685.1 uncultured Ruminococcus sp.
ATATATGATATATACTTTACTATGAAAAATCCAAAAGAAACCCGTGATTTTGTAAACAGCTATGAACTCAACGGCGAAAAAAACTATGAACTTCTTTCGTTTTACGGAGCTACGGGTTTTGACGGATTCACTGCGGCATATTATTCAATGATAACTATTCTTATCTGTCTTATAATGTTTGGTTCAATATCGCTGATATATAATGCTTTTTCAATATCTGTTTCGGAACGTACCAGACAATTCGGTCTGCTGTCGTCTGTCGGGGCAACTAAAAAGCAGTTGCGGAAAATGGTATTATTTGAAGCGTTTGCCGTAAGCATAATAGGAATACCGTCCGGAATAATTGTAGGACTTACAGGAATCGGCATAACTCTTATGGCTATCGGAAGCAAGATAAGCACTGTACTTGGGACTGACACTCCTATTAAAATATGCATTGCTCCTCTGCCGATTGCCGGAGCGTGTGCGATAGCTCTGGTAACGGTAATGATTTCGGCGTGGATACCGTCTATACGTGCAACAAGGATTACAGCAGTTGAAGCAATCCGGCAGAGCAGGGACATAAAGTCAAAAAATAAACCAATCAAAACTCCTAAAATAGTATATAAGCTTTTCGGAATGTCCGGAATGCTTGCCCAGAAATACTTCCGGAGAAGCAGAAAGAAATACCGTTCAACTATAGTAAGCCTTTTTATGAGTATAGTTTTGTTTATATCGGCATCTGCGTTCACGGAATATATAATGGCAACTGTTGAAACTCCTTTCGGAATCTCCACCGAATACGACCTTATCTATTATCACAACAACTACAGAGATAGTTATAATCATTCGGTAGAAGTAAGTCTTGAAGATACTATTGACAGTATAAAATCTGCCGAAGACGTTACCGCAATGACATATATAGGCAACAATGCGATTTTCGGAAAAACAGATGAAAAATATCTCACGGAAGAATTTGCAAAAAAAACAGAATCCGGACAATCACATTATGTATTATATTTTGTGGACGACGATTCATTCCGTGAACTTCTCAGGGAAAACAATCTTGACGAAAACAGGTTTATGAATCCCGAAAACCCTCTTGCAGTAGCAATTGACGGCGGAAAGTTTCTGGACTTTGAACAGGGAAAATATATAAAATTACGTTCGCTTGCTTCGGACGAGTGCGAAATCACTGAAATAAATACCATAAATATTGACGGTTATTATTATGACGGCAACCTTGAAGAAGATGACGAAATATTCTGTCTTTACCGAAATGAAGATAATCCGCAGGACGTAAAGAAAATTCCGGTAAGTGAAATATACGTTGAAGGTAATACTTTCAAGTCCGGAAAGACTATTACAAATCCGCCGTATTGGTGTAAATATATGCGCAGCTTCTGTTTTGTATATCCGTACAGTATGGCTGAAATAATTACAGGCAGCGAACCGAGTACAGTTGACTTTTATATCAAGTCGGACAATCACGCCGATTCGTACAACAGCCTGAAAGAAAGCGACAATATAGACGAACACCGTCTCATTGATGAGGTGGCTGAAAACGAAAAGGAATATAATCTCATTTCTATAATAAAGGTCTTTGCATACGGATTTATAATACTGATTTCGCTGATTGCGTGTGCCAATGTATTCAATACTATTTCGACCAACGTCAATTTAAGACGGCGTGACTTTGCAATGCTGCGCTCAGTCGGTATGACAAACGGAGAATTACGCAGAATGACTAATTTTGAATGCATAATGTACGGCACTAAAGCACTGCTTTTCGGACTGCCTGCATCTTTCGGAGTAACAGTTCTGATTTTTGTAGCAATGCATAACGGTTTTGAAAACGATTTCTTTATCCCGTGGAAAGCAGTGTGGATTGCGGTATTCAGTGTATTTGCGGTAGTGTTTGCAACAATGCTTTATGCTATGAGTAAAATCAGGTCTGATAACCTTATAGAAACTTTAAAGAATGAAAACATATAACACAAAAATCCCTCTGAAAAGAGGGATTTTTTTATATAGTTGTTTTGTAGAATCTCATTGTAAATACTGCACCGGAATCATTTTCGGCTTTTAAAGTACCGTTCTGACGGGTGACAATCATTCTTGCCAGTGCAAGTCCTATCCCGAAACTGTTTTCGTCTGAGTCGTCACCCTTGTAAAATCTCTCGAATATATGCGGCAGGTCTTTTTCAGCGATACCGTCACCGCTGTCAGAAATTACAATCTCAGTATACAAAGCGTTGTCAATGGCTTTTATGGATATGTTTCCGCCGGACGGTGTGTGTTCCATACAGTTTTTCACGATATTGCCGATAGCTTCGCAAGTCCACGATATGTCGCCGCTGAAATTCCCGTCAGCATTTATTATGAGTTTCTGGTCACGTATTTCCATAGGAATCACCAGCGGCGAACACGATTTCTGAATCAGTTCGGAAAGGGAAGTGTTTTCCGTCCGGAAGTCAACCGTCCCTGCAGCAAGTCTGGATATTTTCAAAAGAGTTGTAATCAGCCAGTCTATACGGGACAGCATTTCATAAAGTCTGTGGGTTATCTCGAATTTCTTTTCGTCCGTCAGTTCAGACGCCGAAAGCTTTGTAAGAAGCAGATTTATCGAAGTCAGCGGAGTACGCAGCTGATGTGAAATATCCGCTATTGAATCGGAAAGATATATTTTGTCGTCCTGCAAAATCTGCTGCTGATGTTTCAGACGGTTTACCATTTTATAAAGTTCGCTCTGGAGTACCGCAAATTCACCTTCTTCATATTTTTCAAGTGAAATATGGTTATCGCCGTGCAGGATTCTGTCAATGTCAAGCGATAGTTTCGCAAAACGCCTGTATCTTTTTCCTGTTGAAATCATATAGACTGCAATAAATCCAATGCATATTATAAGCGTTATGATTCCGAATCGTATGTCAAGTATGGCAGTAAGTATTGAAGCCGTTACAGTAATAGCGCACTGTATTAAAAAAGTCCTGTATATTTCGTTATTCCGCATCATATGTCCAACCTGTAGCCCATTCCCCGAATTGTCTTTATTATCTGGGGATTCTGAGGGTCTTTTTCTATTTTTTCACGCAGACGCTTTATATATACCGTAAGCGTATTATCATTTACGAAGTCTCCGGCAACGTCCCATATAGTTTCAAGTAACTGCGTCCGTGTAAGAATTGTATTTTTATTATTAATGAAAACAAGCAGTAATCTGTATTCAAGTGCGGACAAATATAAATCTTTACCGTCACGGCTTGCAGTACCTCTCACCGTATCAACCGAAACGTCTCCTAATTGTGTTATACCGCCGGAGTTTCCGGTAAGTCTCAGGATATTTTTTATTCTTGAAATAAGCTCACGGGGACGGAATGGTTTTGAAATATAGTCATCCGCACCCAGTTCAAAACCCGTCACCGTGCTATATTCGTCACCGGAAGCCGTCAGGAAAATAACCGGTAAATCATATTCGGACTTTATAGCGGAGCAGGTTGTAAAACCGTTGCCGTCCGCAAGCATAATGTCCAGCAGAACAATGTCAAAAACATTATTTTTAAGAAGTTCAAGTGCGGAAGTCTGTCCGACAGCGTTTTTTACGTCGAATCCCTCACGCCGCAGAAAGTCGCTTAGATTTTCAATAATCTGCCTGTCGTCCTCAACAAGTAAAATTTTGTTCATAATAAAGCCCTCATTTTGTTATTGCTTCTGACCAGTATTCCTGGTTGTAAATGTCCGTGAAACGATACATTAAACGGACTTCGCCGTCACCAACATCAATGTTGCTTATAGTCATATTTTCCGAAACCGTAACAGGGTCGCTTAAATAATAACTGTCCTGATACTCGCCGTCATAACTATAGAAATCACACAAAAAGTCAAGTCTGTCACCGATATTTATTTCGGTAAGGCTTTTCGGTACGGTATCAGTTTCGTTGTTTTTGTAATCTGTAGAAGCTCCGGCAATATATCCGTATGGATTTTCATTGTCGAAAACCAGAATAAGATTCACTCTGTCGCCGTTGAGCATTGCCGGAACATAGCCTGTAATAGTATAGGTGTCACCGATTTCAGTAGTATCCATATGATAGTATGCAACAGGCTGGTTATTTATGGCAAGCCAGTTTCTGTCCGTGTCGGGAATGAGATTTCCGTTGTCATCAAAACTATATATATTGTCAAGTCCCAAATCTATATAACCGCTGCCGTCATCATAGAACATATTCAGGTCTATTTTATGAACAAGCTGCCATTGACTTTCCGGAAGTGACATAAAATAACCGTTTTCGTTTTGTTCCCATACAAGGTTGTTTGCATCAAAGAAATTCTGCGATACATATTCGTTTGCGCTTTCCTGCGAAATTCCTGTATCGTTCATATAGTCGATGCTCCTGCCGGACGAACCCATAAAATTATTTATCAGACCGCCGATGATGTCAATGTTTCCGGAAGATACCGTATTTCCGACCAGTCCCAAAAGTGACGACAGTGGGGACGTACTGTCCGAAGCTGTTGATACCTGACCGCTTGTTTCAACTTTAGCAAACTGCTTTATACAACTGCTATATTCCGAACTCATACCTATATCGGAATATATGTTGCAGGCAGGGTCTACATATGAAGTCCGCTGATACGGGAAGTATACCGATACACCGTAAGCGTTTGTGATACTGGAAGATGTGCGGTTATATTTTATAGAATCTTTCAGTACACGGCTTAATTCTCCGGCTTCGGGAGTGCCGACGTTTTCCGCAAAATTAACAAGGTCAATCTGGTCAATTTTTGAACGCTGTGCAAATTCCCTTGTCTTGTAACGGGCGTCCGAAATCTGTTCATATTGTTTGTTTACGATTTTGTCGCTTACTGACCTTGCGAAATTATTCAGCTTGTCCGGCACTGTGTTTGAAAACTCTGCCAAGTCTATAATTGAAAGTGTGGTTTTCTGACCCCTGCATTTCTGGTCGCAGCGTACAACAAAGTCATCTATAATATTCTTTCCTATGTCAACCGTAGGCATTGAAGTATTTTTGCCAAGTTTGCTGAGCCATTCTGTATAGTACCAGCCTATTCCGGGTTCTGTTTCTTCGGAAGCAATCAGATAGTCGGCGTAGTCGTCAAGCATAAAAGCAGTTTCGGCGGTTGCCATAAGACAGGCGTCAAATCCTATAAAATCAAAGGTAACTCCGCCGTCTTTCAAAGCCTGATTTATTCCGCCAAGATTCATTGAACCGTTTTTATATTTTTCGTCATAGCCGTAACCGCTTACCGAGCCGCCGCCGTGGTCCCATAAAATAAGGTCATTGCGGTTTGCCGGAAAATTAGTGTTGCAGTACTTTATGAAACCGGAAAGTGTTTTTGGGTCTGTCATTGACTTTGAGCCGTCATCGGAAACCAAGTTTATAAGTTTGCCGTTTTTAATCTGATAAATCTGGTTGACGGACGAACTTATGCCGTTTGACTGCCAATCCGAACAGCCGCCGGTATATATTATAATGTCAATGTTATTGCCAATACTTGCGGCTTTCATTTCCTCAATGTCAGAAGATGCCATTTTATATTTTGATTCAAGGTCAGTGCCGCACATATAGACCATTATTGTAATTTTGTCCTGATTATTGCCGAGTATCTTTGTGCGCTTTTCCCGTGAACCCTTTGCAACGGTATTGTCAACTTTAGTTTCAGAGCTTGCCGAGTGTCCAGAAGTATCAGGAGTATCGGAGTTGTTGCCGAGAAGTCCGCCTGCTCCGCCCCTGAAAAGCAGAACCAGAAGAATCAGCAGTAAAAAACCTCCGCCGCCTGCCGCCGCACGTTTAGCACCGCCGGACGATTTTTTACCGGAGTAGTCCTGACCGCCGACTTGTCCCGTACTGAGTCCGCCGCCCCTCTTGTGAACGCCGTTACCGCCGGATGTTACATTTTTTTCCCTTGAACGTGGTCTTTTCTGTTCCATAAAATCCTCCTGTATTTATTTTTAAATTTATTTTATCATCTATACATATATTTGTCAAGAAAAAACAAGGGACGGAATTTCTTCCGTCCCTGTTGATTAACCTGCAATATGAGATGATTCCAATTTGCCTGTTTTTATATTGCCGTCTATGAGGATTGAGTGACCCCAGAACATATCATCGTCATCATAGAATACTTCAAAATTTCCGTCGGTATAGAAAGAGATACCGCTGATTGATATTCTATTCGCAAAATCCTTTTCTGTTATTTCCGGAACGGGTTCTGTTTCTTCATCATCTTCTTCATAATATTCATCTTCTAACCAGTCGTTAGCAAGTTCGGTAAGTTGTGATGCGGAAAACTCACGTAATTTTTTGTCCCATTCCTGACGATTTTTATAAAATTCCTCAGCTAATGGAAGAAATTCATTTATATCATTTTCGCCATCAGGACTGATTGAAAATTCCACGTATTCTCCGCACCATTCAAGATTGTTTTCTGTTTCATACCAGTCAAGCTCTTTGTTAAGAATGAGTTTTCCGAGTACTTCAGAATTAACGGAAACTTCTTTTCTGTACTCTGTGAGCAGGTTTTCAAGAAAATCATTTTTTTCATTTTCAGAAATTATTTCGGTAGCATAAAGACCGCTCATACGATATTCATTGTTAATCCACGGTTCACCGTCAAGGAGTTTAGGAAGTCTGCCCTTTATTCTGTAAATAATACCGCCATTTTTGAAATTATTGTCTGATTTATAATCCTCCACAGACCAGTTCAGACTGCTTTTTATATTGCTTGTGCGACCGCTTTCAATTTCAACATATCCGAGAATATCAATTGATTTATTCCAGTAACCGTCACACTTTGAGCCGGAAGTTCCGCCGATAGTCATAACTAAAAATTCCTTTTCTTCTGAGTGAAAACGTCCGTCAATACTTTCGGGAACGTTTTCCATACCTATTCTGCCCATAATTTACCTCCTGACTTATTTTAAACTTATTATACCATTTATATGCGGTTTTGTCAATAAAAAAGGACAGACATTTTTGAAAAATATCTGTCCTTTGTATTTACTTTAATGCGCTGAACGCATTTTCAACAACTTTTTTGTCGGGTGCTTTTGTGAAACTGCTCACGACAGGCACTATGATAAGTGATATAATCATTGCAAAAGCTCCGGCGTTGATTGGCGACAGGAGGTTGAGTTTAAGACCCATATCTATTACGGACTGTTTCAGACCATCAAAGGCTGATATATTCATACTGAACAGTACCATATGTATAACGCTTATTCCGATACCGGTACAGAAACTTGTCCAGCAGGCGGCTGATGAAGCTTTTTTCATAAAGAGACCGTAAAGGAAAGGTCCTAAAAACGCTCCCGACAGCGCACCCCAAGAGTACGACATAAGCGTGGAAATTGAAGCGTTTTTATTGCAGGCAATAATTACGGAAATAATCAGGAATACAGCTATGAATATACGCATTACTGTAAGCTGTTTCTTTTCTGTAAAGTTCTTTACATGTGGTTTGATTAGGTCGTTTGTAAGCGTGGAGCTTGATGTAAGAACGAGTGACGACAGCGTTGAGAGTGACGCAGAAAGCACAAGTACTACAACCAATCCTATCAGTGCGCTTGGCAGAGCTTTCTGGAGCAGGGCAGGCACCATTGTGTCATAAACGGGTTTGCCGTTGACTGTTTCAATCAGTTCCTTGCCTGATTCACTGGGGTCAAGCGTACAGTAAAGTCTTACGAAACCGCCCATAAAATAAGAACCTCCGGCAACTACCAACGCAAAGAATGTTGAAATAACTGCACCTTTTTTTATAGCCTGTTCGTTTTTTATGGCGTAGAATTTCTGAACCATCTGAGGAAGTCCCCACGTACCAAGGGACGTAAGCAGTACAACTCCAAGCAGATTAAGCGGGTCAGGACCTGAAAGTGAACCAAGTTTTTCAGCACCGGCAATTGATTCAAGCTGTTCAATGGCACTTGAAAGACCGCCTTTTGTCTTTACCGTAAGGGCAACAACTGTTGAGATACCGATAAGCATTATGATTCCCTGAAAGAAATCGTTGAAGGCAGTAGCCTTGTAACCTCCAAGTATTACGTACACTGCCGAAAGTACAGCCATTGCGATAATTATGAACGTTGAGCCGTTTTCACCGAAGTCAAACACCATTCCGAAAAGTCTTGACAGACCGTTATAGACCGATGCCGTATACGGTATCAGGAATATGAATACAATAGCAGCGGAGGCGGTTTTCAGGGACTTTGAAGCAAAACGGTGTTCAAAAAATTCGGGCATTGTCTTAGCCTGTAGGTGATTTGACATAAGTCGGGTACGTTTTCCTATGAGGAAAAACGGGATAAGACTGCCGATTACAGCGTTTCCGATACCTACCCAGAAGGCAGAAATTCCGTACATCCAGCCGAATTGTCCGGCGTATCCTATGAACACTACCGCCGAAAAATACGTTGTACCATAAGAAAAGGCGGTCAGCCATCCACCGACATTACGACCGCCCAGCATAAAGTCATCAGCAGACTTTGTGAGGCGTGATGTGTAAAAGCCTATTCCTACCATAATAACAATGTATATGGCAAGAATAATAAGTGTTGCGGTTTTCATCTGTTTTTAAATTCTCCGTTCTGTAAAAAATTCACTGCTTTAAGGCTTTAGCGATTTAAAGAAGTGTATTTTTATTATAATATATAACGGCTGTTTTGTCAATCCCGAAATTTACACTTGCATTTATTTATGATATGTGGTAGAATATTACTGTAAACAAAAAATTTTATGAAACAGGAGGAAATGTATGTTATCTGATATAGAAATCGCTCAAAATGCGAAAATGAAGTATATAGACGAAATCGCCGGACAAATCGGTATAGGTTATGATGACCTTGAGCCTTACGGACGCTATAAGGCTAAAGTGTCCGAAGCAATTTATTCAAAGCTTGCCGACAGGGAAGACGGAAAACTTATACTTGTTACCGCAATAAACCCCACTCCGGCAGGCGAGGGGAAAACTACTGTAAGCGCAGGTCTTGCCGAAGCTATGGGGAAAATCGGTAAAAATGCCGTTCTTGCACTGCGTGAACCCTCTTTAGGTCCGGTATTCGGAATAAAAGGCGGTGCAGCCGGAGGCGGTTATGCGCAGGTTGTCCCTATGGAAGACATAAATCTGCATTTTACCGGAGATATGCACGCTATTACTGCCGCAAACAATCTTTTGTGCGCAATCATTGATAACCACATTCAGCAGGGAAACAAACTCCGTATTGACCAGCGGCGTATAATGTTCAAACGCTGTATGGATATGAACGACCGTGCATTGAGAAATATTGTAATCGGTCTCGGCGGCAAAGTCAACGGCGTACCCCGTGAAGACGGTTTCAATATAACGGTTGCTTCTGAAATTATGGCTATACTCTGCCTTGCTTCGGACATTGCAGATTTAAGGAAAAGACTTGGCAATATACTTGTCGCATACGACCTTGACGGCGAGCCGGTTTTTGCCGGACAGCTTGGCGTATGCGGTGCAATGTCAGCTTTGTTGAAAGACGCTCTCAAACCAAACCTTGTACAGACTCTTGAAAATAATCCGGCGTTCATTCACGGCGGACCTTTCGCAAATATCGCACACGGCTGCAACTCTCTCCGTGCTACCAAACTTGCACTTAAACTTGGCGACTACTGCATTACAGAAGCCGGATTCGGTTCGGATTTGGGTGCGGAAAAATTCTTTGATATAAAGTGCCGTTACGGAAATTTAAAACCCTCGTGCGTGGTGCTTGTCGCAACAATAAGGGCTTTGAAATACAACGGCGGCATTGCAAAAACTGACTTGGCTGACGAAAATCTCCCCGCACTTGAAAAGGGAATTTCCAACCTTAAAACCCATATAGAAAATATGCAGAAATATAACGTTCCGGTAGTAGTAGCTGTAAACCGTTTCGGAACTGATACGGACAGCGAAATCAGATTCGTTGAGGACTTCTGCGCAGGAATGGGCATTGAAGTCTCTATGTGTGAGGTTTTCGCAAAAGGCGGAGAGGGCGGAAAAGACCTTGCTGAAAAAGTATGTGCTGTCATTGAAAGGAATACTGAAAATAACTTTGCACCGCTTTATGACGAAAAAATTCCGGTAAAGGAAAAAATCGAAACTATCGCCCGTGAGATTTACCGTGCGGACGGTGTTATATATACTGCTCAGGCTGAAAAAGCTATAGCGGAAATCGAAAATATAGGTTTCGGACAGCTTCCGGTATGTATTGCAAAAACTCAGTATTCACTTTCCGACAATCCGGCACTTCTCGGAAAACCCGAAAACTTTAAAATAACAGTCCGTGATGCAAAACTTTCTTCCGGAGCAGGATTCATTGTAATCTATACCGGAGACATACTCACTATGCCCGGACTGCCTAAAAAACCGTCCGCATTCAACATTGACTGCGATGACAACGGCAATATTACAGGGCTTTTCTGATGAGTACGATTATAACGAATTCTCCGGAGGAAACAATTAAAACCGCTGAAAAAATCGGTTCTATGCTGAAAGCCGGAGATATGATTGCATATAAAGGCGGTCTGGGTGCAGGAAAAACAACGTTTACAAGGGGAATAGCTTCGGGTCTGGGACTGGGCGACTGCGTATCGTCACCGACGTTTGCACTTGTAAATGAGTACAGGGGAAATGATATTACGCTGTACCACTTCGATATGTACAGAATCCAGACGGAAGACGGTCTTGAATCAACGGGATTTTTCGACTATCCTTTTGACGAGAATATAGCCGTAATTGAATGGTCTGAAAATATATCGGACTTTCTGCCAAAGAGTACCATATATATTACCATAAACATTGTTGGTGAAAACGACAGGGAAATTATTATAAAAGGCGGTGAAAGATTTGCTGATATTGGGAATTGACACCTCCGGAAAAACCGCCTCCGCTGCGCTTTTCGACACTGATACGGAGACTTTTCTTGCTGAAAGCACCCTCTACACTCAGAAAACGCATTCGCAGGTAATAATGCCTATGGTCAGGGACATAATTTCACAGACCGGAAAAAGTATGTCAGACATTGACCGCATAGCCGTTGCAAATGGTCCGGGTTCATATACGGGTCTGCGGATAGGCGTTGCCGCTGTAAAAGCTATGTGTTTTGCGCTTGACCGCAAGTGTATTGGTATTTCAACTCTTGAGGGGTTAGCGTTTAACAATACAACGTTTCACGGCACGATATGTTCGGTTATGAAAGCTCGTGGCGAACTTGTATATACCTGCTCATACAGAAGTGACGGCTATTTTCCGGAAGCTGTCTGCGAAGAGAAAATTATCTCCCGTGACGAACTGGCAGAATTTCTTGCATTCAACGGTAAGGAAACACTTCTTTGCGGCGACGGGGCGGCGGACTTCTTTACTGACTATAAGTCCCCGAAATTCTTTATAGCACCGCCGCAGGACAGATTACAGAACGCTTGCGGAATATGTCTTGCATCACTTTCAAAAGAAGCTGTTGCGCCGGATAAACTGGAAGTTTCATATTTGCAGAAAGTCAAGGCGGAAAAGGATTTGGAAAACAAAAACAAAATCTGAATATACAGGAGGAATATAAAATGATTGCAATAGGTTGTGACCACGCCGGCGTGGAAATGAAAAAAGCTGTTATTGAGGCTCTTTCCGGAAAAGGTTTTAATTTCAAGGACATGGGGACTGACGGTCAGCCGTGTGACTATCCTGTTGTCGCAAAGGCTGTATGTGATGAAGTGACTTCCGGTAACTGCGAAAAAGGCATACTCATATGTGGTACTGGTATCGGAATGTCAATGGCTGCAAACAAGGTCAGGGGCATAAGAGCCGCTTTGTGTTCGGACTCGTTTTCGGCAAAGTTCACCCGTCTGCACAATGACGCAAACGTTATGTGTATGGGGGCGAGAGTTCTCGGAAACGGTCTTGCTGCTGAACTTGCCGAAATCTTCCTGACTACCGGCTTTGAAGGCGGCAGACATCAGAGAAGAATCGACCTTATAACCGACATAGAAAATAATAATCTGTAATATTCAGGTTAAAATAAAAAAGGAGGACTGAATTATGGGAGAGTTGCACATTATTGACCACCCGCTTGTTCAGCACAAAATTTCACTTATGAGAGACAAGAACACAGGTTCAAAGGAGTTC
>CAMWRL010000046.1 GCA_947176685.1 uncultured Ruminococcus sp.
CCTTATAATTATACCGGCTAAACAACTGTTTAACCGGTATATTTTTTTACAGATTAATTTTTATCGGCTTACCATATACCGTCAGCACCGGCATTCCATGTACTGTCACCGCTGGAGTAATCTCCACCAGTGCCGGAATCCCAAGTTCCTCCGTCAGCACCAGAGTCCCAAGTTCCTCCACCAGTACCGCTGTCCCAAGTGTTTCCACCGGTACCGGAATCCCAAGTGTTTCCGCCAGTGCCGGAATCCCAAGTTCCTCCGCCTGTACCGCTGTTCCAAGTGTTTCCGCCTGTACCGTAATCCCATGTATTATTTGACCATGTATTATTATTGTTGTTGTTTGTGGATGACGTATTGCCCGATGAGCCGTTTGAAAGATAACCCGTATGCGAACCTGTGCAGACAGGAGCGTTTGTAGACTTCCAGTAACCTGTTATACCCTTTGAACAGTACTGACCGGCGATATTGCCGCTGTACGGACACATAGGTGATGAAATAACAGAATCAACGGGGTCAAAGTCAGCTCCGGTATCGGGGAACATTGTATTTGCATATTCGCCTATGATGTTCTGCCATACCTGCGCAGACTTGAAGTTTGACGGCAGTGAAAGGTCACGGTGATAATATTTGTAACCTACTGTAATGCCGGCTACAAAGTCTCTCGTAAGTCCCACGAAAGCTTCATCATACCAGTTATCAGTTGTACCTGTCTTGCCGACAACAACCTTGTTGCTCAGACGTGCCGCTGTACCTGTACCATTTTCAACGACGTTTTTCATAAGTCTGTTCATAACCCAAGCGGTTTCGTCACTTACGGCATATCTTGCGTTGCCGTCATTTTCGTAAATGATTTTCTGGTCGCTGTCCTCGATTTTAGTAACGATATGTGCGTCATTGTAAACGCCCTTGTTGCCGTAAGGCAGGTATGCATTTACAAGGTTTTCGAGAGTTATACCATAGTGCAACGCTCCGAGCGCAAGTGGTGCAATATCCTTATCGTGTTCTTCGTCAAGCTCGAGACCGAGATTTTTTGTACAAAATTCATATACAGCTTCCGGAGTAAGCGTCTGACAGAGCTGTGCTGGAACAGTATTGAATGACTGCTGAAGGAAATAATAAACGCTGTGCGTACTATAAGAAAGTGTATTACCATAGTTTGTAGGCCAATCCTTGCCGTTTGAGTCTTTCATGATAGGCGCATCACGGAAAGGCGTACCCCAGTGTATAATATCATTTTCAAGGGCAAGCGCATACGTTGAAATAGGCTTCATTGTTGAACCTACCTGACGACGTTCCTGAACGGCGTAACTCGTTGAAAGTGAAGTGGTTTTTTCGCCCCAGTCACCTGCGAGAGCCTTTACAGAGCCGTCATAGTTGAGTGCTACAAACGCAACGTGCGGTAAATATTCTTCTGATTGACCGTCGCCGTCTATGTCCGCCCAACGCCTTACACTGTCCACGTTTACAAGGTTGCTGAGGTCAAGGAATTTTTCCTCAACATATTTCTGCATAGTGTCGTCAACTGTTGAATAAATCTTGTAACCGCCCTTATTTATACGGGCATAAGCCTGAGCTTCATCTATGTTGTATTCTTTCATCATAAAGTCCGCAACTTCATAATACATAGCGTCAACAACCCACGAATAGGCTTTCTGTTCCTGCTCCATTTCTTCGGCAAGGTCTTCGGGGTGCAAACGCAGATATTCTTCTGAATCAGTATATACAAGTTTTGTATTAAGATACTTCTGATATTCATCAAAGGTTATCGCACCGTTCTTGTAAAGCTGATACAGAACATAACGCTGACGTTCCTTGTTGTTGGCTCGTCCGTCAACAATCATTCTGTTGTTTTCGTTGTAAGTTTCAACGAAAGGTCCGTAGAACTCGGGAGATTTCGGGATTGCCGCAAGTACGGCGGCTTCCGGAACAGTCAGTTCGTCAACATTTTTTCCGAAGTACCGGATAGATGCAAGCTGTATGCCGTTTATAGGACCGCCGAATCCGATATAATTAAGGTATTCTTCCAGAATTTCGTCTTTGGTGTAAGTTCTTTCAAGCTGCATTGCCCTGAATATCTCACGTATTTTACGCTGCGGCGACTGTTCCTTATCACCCGTAAGGTTTTTGATAAGCTGCTGGGTAATTGTCGAACCACCCTGATTAGTGTCGTAGAAGTGAAGGAACATATTAACAAATGCTGACAAGGTACGTTTATAGTCAACGCCCTCGTGAACATAAAAACGTTCGTCTTCCGTGTAGACAAAAGCATCTCTTACGTGCTGGGGTATTCTTTCAATCGAAACCGGAATACGCTGAACGTCAGTTTTTACACGGTTAAGTATGACAATTTCATCTTTGCCGTCCTCGTTTTTCTGAATACCATAGAAATAGGTATCACTTCCGGACTCAAGCTCCTGAAGTGTGACAGTTGCCGAATCGTCCATAAAGTCGAGGACGTAAACAGTAAGTGCCGTTGCCACGATAGTACCGGTAATGACCATAACAAGAAACAGCGATAACAAAGTCGTTGAGATTACAGCCAGAAGTTTTTTCAAAATCCTGACGGGAAGACTTTGTTTTTTCTTTTTCTTGCGCTTACCGGTCTGCTGAACAGTATTATTTGTGTTATTCATTTTGTTTTCTCCGTACCTTAAACGGTAGCAGCTCCTTTCTGATATTTATATATTTTATATTATACCACATTTTTTTACAGATGTTAAGGGTTTTCCGAAAAAAAACCTCTTTTTGTATAATTTAGCAAAAACCGCCAATAATATTGACAGGAAATTCATTAAAGGGGGTAAATTTTATGAAAAAAATCATCAGCCGGAAAACACTTTTCGTTATAATTACTGCAATGGCAGTATCAGGATTCATAATAATATGCACACTTGCCCAGAGCGTCCGGCATACGAAAATCCAGACCAGATTTGCCGCAAACGTTCCGGAAGTAGTACAGCCCGAATGCATTGTGCGTGAATACAACGGCAAAATAGGAGTATTCCGTGGGTCAGGCGACAAGCCTTACAGAATTATTGACTATGATGTAAGTCTGCTGTCCGACTATGACCGTGAACAGCTTTCGGGCGGAATGGTTATGGAATCCGATGAGCAGTTAAGGCAGTTTATTGAAGATATGTCGGGTTAAGACTTTTTTTGTTTTTTCTTTTTCCTGACGGAATATCCGAAATCGCCGAGTTTTCTGCCAAGTGCAAAATATTCCCCGTGTGCATACGCCGTAAGTCCGCACTGCTGAAGATTAAGTTTGCCTTTGCTGTCGATGTACTTTTCGTCAACGTCAACGCTTACTATTTCTGCAAGAAACATTGTGTGACTGCCCAGCGGCTTGACTTCTGTCACACGGCACTCCAGAGATACCGGACATTCCTCAATAAGAGGAACGCTCAGTTTCTGGGACGGCACGGTATGAAATCCGCACGCTTCAAACTTATTCATATCCCGACCGCTTTTTACTCCGCAGAAGTCCGTCTGCTTCACCATAGCGGAAGTGGTCAGATTTATAACGAACTCTCCGAACTTTTCGATTATGTCATATGAAAAACGCTCCGGTCTTACTGAAATATATGTCATAGGCGGACGGGTACAGCATATTCCCGTCCAGCCGACTGTCATGACGTTGGGACTTTCCATAGTACCGCAGGTTACAAGTGCCGCCGGCACGGGCGCAAGCAATGCACTGCCTTTCCAGAATTGTTTAGCCATAATATCACCTCCAGACCACTTATAATTATAACACCCGAAAAGACTTTTTTCAAGATTTTCCGTCAATTTTCTGCTGAGGAAAAAATTTGATGACAGACTGCATATTCCGACAAAATATGACCTCTGCATTATAGTATAATAAATGTAAATACAGGAGGAGGACAACCATTATGACTATTGACATAAAATCCGCAGACGGTCACGCCGTAGCGTTTCTGAACGGTGAAATAGACCACCATAACGCTCAGGAAATCCGTACCACACTTGACAAGTACATAATAACCGTACAACCGTCCGAACTGACTATGGATTTCGGAAATATAACCTTTATGGACAGTTCCGGAATAGGTCTGATAATGGGCAGAAGCCGTTTAATGCGTGAGTGCGGCGGAAGCCTTGAAGTACGCAATCCACAGCCATATATACGGCGTGTGCTGAAACTTGCCGGTATGGAGAGACTTGTAAAAATAACCTGAAGGAGTAAAAAATCTATGGAAATACTTAACGAAATAAAGTTCACTGTACCGTCGCTTTCGGTCAACGAAAGTACGTCAAGAGCTGTAGTGTCGTCATTTCTGACGCAGACAGACCCCACTGTTGAAGAACTTTCCGATATACGCACGGCAGTTTCAGAAGCAGTTACCAACGCTATAGTACACGGTTACAGACATTCCAAAGGCAATATTGAAATAACCGTCCGGCTGCTACCGAAAAGGGAAATTTACATAAAAATCCGTGACAAGGGCTGCGGCATTCCCGACATAAAAAAAGCTATGCAGCCGCTTTTCACGACCGCACCCGAAGAAGAACGTTCAGGACTGGGATTTTCCGTAATGGAGTCTTTTATGGACAAGCTTACGGTAAAAAGCACGGTCAATCAAGGTACAACGGTTATAATGCGTAAGAGGCTTGCTGTACATGGAAACTGTTAAAAAACCACTTGCGGAAGAAAATTTAGGACTTGTACATCTATGTGCGAATAAGTTCCGTGGACGGGGTATTGATTATGAAGAATTATATTCAGCCGGATGCGTGGGACTTCTCAAAGCCGTAAAGGCTTTTGATACGGAACGGGGCGTTAAGTTTTCAACATATGCCGTACCCGTGATTCTGGGCGAAATAAAAAGGCTTTTCCGTGACGGCGGTACTATCAAAGTGAGCCGGAGTTTAAAAGAGCTGTCAATGCGGTTACAGAAAATCTGCGAGGAGTTCAGACACCGTGAGTGCAGAGAACCTACTATAAGCGAGTTGGCGGAGATTTCCGGCGAACCGGAAGAAAACGTGTCAGAAGCACTTTGTGTAAGTCAGCCGTTGTTGTCGCTGACGGCATCGGACGACGACGAGGGACAAATAGATATTCCGTCAGAATCTCCCGATGAAGCTATAGTTGACTTGCTGGCACTCCGGCAGATAATGTCACGCCTTGACCAGAAAGACCGCATATTGCTTGAACTGCGGTATTTCAGGAACTTCACGCAATCAAGAACTGCTCAGACTCTCAATATGACACAAGTACAGGTTTCAAGGCGTGAAAAAAAGCTCCTCACACAAATGCGCAAGGAACTACTTGAATAATCAGAAAACAAGATATTCTATCACTGAATTGGACACCAGAAAACCTTCCGGAGTAAGTGATATATGATTTCCGTTATAATTTATGTATCCCGACTTTATAAGTACGGGAATTTTTTTCAATATACCGTCCCTGTACTCCGGAAAATCGTCAAGGTCAAGACCCTCCGCAAGCCGCAGACGAAGCATTGCGTATTCCTCAAAAGTACACGGATTCGGGTCAGTTATTGTAATTTTCTGAACGGGACGGTTTATAAAGTCCCGTAAGACCCTGTCAACCGAAAAACGCCTGCCGTTATAGCACGAGTGCGCCGAAGCTCCGATACCTATGTAGTCAAGGCATTTCCAGTAACGGCAGTTGTGACGGCTTTCAAAGCCCCTGCGTGCAAAGTTTGACACTTCATATTGTGCAAATCCCCTGTCCCCTAAAAGTTTAACCATTTCCAGATATAACTCCGCTGTTGTATCATCATCGGGCAGAATGTTTTTTATTTTATCGCAGTCAAACGGCGTACCAGATTCAGTTTTGAGGATATATCCCGAAATATGCTGTATTGGCAGACTGGTTATTCTGTCAAGCGTATACCGCAGACTATCCGGCGACTGTTCCGGAAGCGCAATCATCACATCACATGAGATATTTTCAAAGCCTGCTCCGTAAGCATCTGTTATGGCTTTTTCAGCCCTGTCCGCCGAATGCGTACGCCCTAAGAATTTCAGTTCACTGTCAACCATAGACTGCAAACCGACTGACAGACGATTTACTCCGGCTTTGCGGAGATTTTCAAGTTTTCGGAAATCAACGGTATTCGGATTGGCTTCAAGGGTTATTTCAGCGTCTGCGGACAATCTGAAATTTCTGTTTATTTCGTCAAGTATCATTCCGACCTGTTCCGGACTTAAAAGTGACGGCGTACCTCCTCCGAAGTACACGGTATCAGTTATTTTTGACTTGTCGGAATATACCCTGAGATTGCGCACTACCGCCACGACATATTCTGAAACCGTATCTTTGCGGAAACTCTCCGAATAAAAATCGCAGTAGGCGCATTTTCTGCCGCAGAACGGTATGTGGATATATATTCCCAGAGAGTTCATTAATAGTTAAGTCTTATAGCCTCAGTCATCTTAAAGCAGAAGGCATTGACAAGTCGGGGAATCAGGAATATTGATATTATAAGTCCGGCAACAACGAATATTTCATAGTTTACGTCACCGACAGCGAAGTTTTCGGGGTGCAGATATGTATACACAACTCCTGCAAAGGCTATAAGCGTGTATACAGCGTTGAAAATCGTAGCACCCTTGCCGTTTACGCAGCGTGTGCCGCATTCCGAACACTCACGCCCTCTGGAGTTCATTTGACCTGCCAGAGCCTTTGTCAACGGGTTGAAAGTCTTTTCCCCGCAGTGGGGACAGGTATATATACTCATAGTTTTTTTATCCTTTCTTTTGTTTAAGAGGTTTAAGCCTTCGGACAGGAATACGCCTTTTCTGAGACTTACGATGTGTAACGAATTTTTCCGCATACGTCACAATAAGTCCCGACAGTAACAGCATTTCCAGAACTTTGATATCCTCAGAGCTGAAATCCGACAGTTTCCCGATAATTCCGAAAACAATAATAATAAGAATATATCTCGCCGGAGTTATACTGTAAACAAAATACCTCAGTTTTCTTATAAATTTCCCTGCATAGAGTTTGTCGCTTGTGCAGACAACAATCAAATCTGCCAGTACCATCAGTATTGAAACAAAAAGTATCAACATTCCGACCATAGTATCACCTTATGAATCAAGTTTCAGTACGCTCATAAAAGCTTCCTGCGGCACTTCTACCGTACCTAACTGCCGCATACGCTTTTTACCCTCTTTCTGCTTTTCAAGGAGTTTTTTCTTACGGGTAATGTCACCGCCGTAACACTTCGCCAAAACGTCCTTACGCATAGCCTTGACGGTTTCACGGGCGATAACCTTTCCGCCTATTGCCGCCTGTATCGGCACTTCAAAAAGCTGTCGGGGAATATTTTCCTTAAGCTTTTCGGCAATCTTCCTTGCTCTGCCGTAAGCCTTGTCAGTGTGTATTATAAATGACAATGCGTCCACAATATCGCCGTTGAGGAGAATATCCAGCTTAACGAGTTTTGACGGCACATAGCCCAGCATTTCATAGTCAAACGATGCATAACCCCTTGTGCGTGATTTCAGTACGTCAAAAAAATCATATACTATTTCATTAAGTGGCAGTTCATAGTGAAGATTCACACGGGTATCGTCAAGATACTGCATATCCTTGAAAACTCCCCGTCTGTCCTGACAGAGTTCCATAATATTTCCGACAAACTCAGACGGTGTGAGAATATCAGCCTTTACCATAGGTTCTTCGGCAACCTGAATAAGCGCAGGGTCAGGGAAGTTGCTCGGATTGTCTATATACTGGACTTCTCCGCTTGTAAGGGTCACCTTGTATATAACTGACGGTGCAGTTGTTATCAGGTCAAGATTATACTCACGTTCAAGACGTTCCTGAATAATCTCCATGTGAAGAAGTCCCAGAAAACCGCATCTGAAACCGAATCCCAGTGCAATTGAAGTCTCCGGCTCAAACGACAGTGAAGCGTCATTAAGCTGTAGTTTTTCGAGAGCGTCACGCAAATCACCGTATTTTGCACCGTCCGCCGGATATATGCCCGAAAATACCATAGGATTTACTTTTCTGTAGCCGGCAAGTGCTTCATCACACGGATTGTCGTTGTTTGTAACAGTATCGCCTACCTGAGTGTCACCGATACTTTTTATAGATGCCGCAATATATCCTACTTCACCGGCTTCAAGACTGCCGTTGTTGACAAGCTTGTCAGCGTCCATAAATCCTGCTTCAACTACCGTAAACACCGCACCTGTTGCCATAAGACGTATATTGTCACCTGTTTTAACTCTGCCCTCTTTTATGCGGACATAGATAATTACTCCCTTGTAAGAATCATAGTAACTGTCAAATATCAGTGCTTTAAGAGGCTTTTCGGTATCTCCCTGCGGTGCAGGAATGTCCGTTACAATTCTTTCGAGTACTTCCTCAATGTTAGTACCCATTTTTGCGGAAATCTTCGGTGCGTCCATTGCCGGAATCCCTATAACGTTTTCAACTTCTGTGCAGACTCTTTCGGGGTCAGCGGACGGCAGGTCAATCTTGTTGACTACCGGAACGACTTCCAAATCGTGTTCGATAGCAAGATAGGTATTTGCAAGGGTCTGGGCTTCTATTCCCTGAGAAGCGTCAACAACCAGTATTGCGCCCTCGCACGCCGCCAATGAACGGGAAACTTCATAATTGAAGTCCACATGTCCGGGAGTGTCTATCAGGTTGAAAATATAATCTTCACCGTCCTGCGCCGTGTACTTCAGACGGACTGCACGGGCTTTTATAGTAATACCTCTTTCACGTTCAATGTCCATATTGTCAAGTAACTGGTCTTCCATATCTCTTATTGCAACAGTTTCCGTCTTTTCAAGAATACGGTCGGCAAGTGTTGACTTTCCATGGTCAATATGTGCTATTATACAAAAATTTCTTATTTTCTGGTTAGCCAAAATATTTTTCCTCCTAAACTTCAGCAAATATACATGACATACTCCCCGCCTGAAGAAGCGGGGGTTTTACTCTCTTACAAACTTATTTTATCATTTTATCTTTTATTTGTCAATAGTCAGCGCAATTCAGCCCTCTGTAAAAATGGTGATATTTTTCAAAAAAAATCAATTGTAAACACTTAATTTCGGCGTTCCTCAAAGGGTGATTTTGTATATAATGCTTAAAGACAGACTCAAAAAATTTACATATTCAACACCATGTATATTACAGGCTTTATTGACAAAATGAGGATTTTGCGGTAAAATTAGATTATATAAAATCAAACACCAGAACGGAGTACATAAAATGTCTAAATCTACCCGTAAAAGCATCACAACATCAGTTCTTGTCACTACAATACTGTTTGTAATATCCAGCTTTATATTGTCCGTTTTCTGTATTAAGAATATGAGTCATAAATATCAGAAAAGTATGGCGGATATGGCTATAGAATTTTCAGCCGCAGTGATAAACCCTGATGATGCCAGAGAATTTCTTGCAACACGCAATACTGACAACCGTTATACTTCTGTACAGGATAAACTAAAACAATTCCAGAACGAAAACAAGGATTTTGTACAAAGAATTTCGCTTATAGATTTCAGCAGCTCAGACGGTAACTACATCTACGATACGAACGGAAATACTCTTGGCGACCGTTTTGAATACAACAGCTACATAAATTCCGTTGAATCAGACCTTATCAACTGCCGGAACTCATGGACTACTTATCAAAAAGATACTCTGCTTGTATTCAGACCGCTAAGAACTTCTGAAGATGAAAGTGCCGGTTATATAGTCGCTGAGATAAAAGAACCATTCAACGACAAATATATAATATATACTATAATATTATATACAGTAATTCTTATTGCCGGAATAAGTATATCAGTAGTCTTTGACGCATATATAAAGAAAAAATTATTTATACCTATAAAGAAATTTACTGAAACTGCAAAGAATATTACAAGCGAAAACAATAATTTCATAAAGGAAAATCCTGACGCTTTTGAAGAAGACCGTGATGACGAAATAGGCGAACTCGGCAAGGAATTTAAAAAAATGTTCCTGAGTGTAAACAGCAATATCGAAAATCTTTCCAAAGCCTTATATGACGCTAATCACGACGGTATGACGCAGACCCTTAACAAACGCTGTTATCAGAATATGATGCCGGTATTCAGGGAATGCGAATCAATATGTATAATATACTTTGATGTCAATAACCTTAAGCTTATGAACGATACACTCGGACACGAAAGAGGCGATATGGTTATCAAACGTGCAGCAGAATACATACAGGAAATTACCGGACAGAATGACTACTGTTTCAGAATGGGCGGTGATGAGTTCCTTATGGTTATGACTAACTGCTCATTCCGGCAGATTGACAATGTTATAGAAAAACTGGAATCAGAAGCACCATTCATTCTCAACGGTAACTCCGACCCTATGAAATGCGCTTTGTCGTTCGGGTATTCATACGCCAAGGGCGAATACTCATATGATGAGCTTTTAACCGAAGCTGAGGAAAACATGTATACAAAAAAAGCAGAACTCAAAAATCTTCTGAATATGCCTGAACGCTGACGGAAAAATTAATTTTCGGGCTTATTCTGACGACCTTACAGGAGAAATCAACGACTGTAAGTCCTTGACGTTAAATAAGGAGTATAAAATTATGGGATTTAAAATCAAAGACAATATACTTATAGATTACTATGAAGAAGAAAACGTTACAGAAGTAACTATTCCGGACGGGGTTACTTCCATAGACGAACAGGCTTTTTATGGTTGCCGTAACCTTACAAGCGTAATAATACCTGACGGGGTTACTTCCATAGGAGATGCGGCTTTTAGCAAGTGTAGCAGTCTTACAGATATCACCATACCTGACAGTGTTACTTCCATAGAAAACGATGCTTTTTACAATTGTATCAGTCTTACAGATATCACTATACCTGACAATGTTAATTCCATAGGAGAAGGAGCTTTTTATGGTTGCAGTAAACTTACAAGTATAATCATACCAAACAGTGTTACTTCTATAAAAGATGAAGCTTTTTATAATTGCAGTAACCTTACAAGCATAATCATACCTAATGGAGTTACTTACATAGAAGACGAGGCTTTTTATGGTTGCAGTAACCTTACAAGCGTAATCATACCTGACAGTGTTACTTCCATAGGAGATGAGGCTTTTGGCGATTGTAGCAGTCTTACAAGTATCATCATACCCGAAAGTGTCACTTCCATAGGAGACGGAGCTTTTTATGGCTGTCCTAAACTTAAAACTGTTTCATTGACTGCACACCTAAAAAAAAAATCTGATAAGTTTCTTCCAGAACATACACAGATTATCAATAAAAAAATCAAGTCAGTACGGAATACTCCCGAAGTTCCGGAAAAAAGTCCACAAACTGACAATTTTGTAATCAGTAATTATTTACTTGCAAGATATAACGAAAGTCCGGATATTTCCGAAATCACAATACCTGACAATATACTTATAATCGGTGAAAGGTCTTTCCAGTGGTGCAGAAGCATAAAAAGTATCAGACTTCCCGACGGCGTGCGCAAAATCGGTAATATGGCTTTTCTGCAATGCAATAATCTTGCTGAAATAAATATCCCTGATTCCGTGACTTCCATAGGCAATAAGGCTTTTTATTACTGCGACAGCCTGCAAAATATCTCCCTGCCGGCGCATTTCAGAGAAACTATTGAAATTGATGATATTTTTCCGGAGCATACAGAAATAACCTACAGAGCAAGGAGTCCGAAATAAACTACAGATAAACATAAAAATCCCCCGTACTCAGCAATACGGGGATTTTTTTCATTTCCGGACAATTCCTGTGCAATGGTCTCTGCTGTCAAAAATAAGAAGCAGAACAACATTTTCAAAAATCACTTCAAAAGCGTGTACGGGATTTTTTCAGTATCGATTGCCGTATACGATGCACTCACACTTCCGTTTTCAAGTATGTAACCTGCCAGTCTGTCAAGTTCAGTCATATCGTCACTCCTTTCCTTTTATATAGAATCAGCATTTCAGAATATACGTTCCATATCTGAAAATCACTGTTTACTTTTTATAGTCATTATGGTAAAATATAGTTATGTTTCCATATA
>CAMWRL010000047.1 GCA_947176685.1 uncultured Ruminococcus sp.
GATTCCCATAATTATATTATAACCAAAAAAAGACGGGGAAACCGTCTTTTTTTGCGAATGTAAAAATTTTTTTATTAAAATTCAAGACAAAGTTCTGTATCACATTCAATCGCATAATTTAAAGCGGTTAAAAATAATGGATACCTTTTTCCGAACGACTTAATCATTTGCTTTACAGAAGCAAAATATTCATTAGGAATAATTTCTTCTTCATATTCTTCAATCCATAAATCAAACTTATCATTAAGCAAATCGAAAAAACCGTCTGAAATCATAGAGTTAAATTCTTTCCGTGAAAGAATAAAGTATTTTAATCTATCAATTTTAGAGACATCATTTTCATAATCTGAAACGCCCTGTTCATCAATCGGAACTACTAAAATTTTATCCTTCAATAAATCACTTTCATTCTTTATTATTATCTGTATCAGTGATATTATTTCCTGTCTTTTCAGACGGGGCGAACGTCACTCTATAACCCGGCAAAGGCTTGCTTCACCGGAACTTAAATGTTTTATAGTACCATCGGGGAGTTTTATTATAAGATTTGCGTTATCGTCAATGCCCTCCGCAAAAGCTATTACAGTATTGCCGTTTACATTAGCTGTTATGGTGTTGCCGGTAAGAAATTCACGGTTTCTGTATTCTCTGATGTAGTTTCGGGACTCAATTTCTGACAGGTATCTTTCAAGGCTGTTGAGGACTTCCGCACATAGCCTGTTGCGGTCAATTTTAAGTCCTGTCTCGTCCTCAACCGAAGTTGCCGATACCCTCAGGTCACGGCTGAAACTTCCCTCAGCACTGCGGACGTTTATTCCGATTCCTATAACCGCATAGTCAAGCGATTTCATTTCCATACCCAGCGAAGCTTCCGTAAGTATGCCGCATATTTTTCTGCCGTTCATATAAAGGTCGTTAACCCATTTTATTTTAACGTCCGAATGGCACAATTCCTCGACAGCTCCGGCAACCGCACAGGCGGCTGCGGAAGTTATCAGCGAAGCGGTTTCAAGGTCGAAGTCCGGACGTATTATCACGGTCATATAAAGCCCCTTGCCTTTGGGCGATACAAAAGTCCTGCCCAGTCTGCCCTTGCCGGAAGACTGCGTATCAGCAATTACTACTGTACCGTGTTCAGCACCGGAAACCGCTGTTTCTTTGGCATAATTATTCGTTGAATCTGTTTCGTCAAGAATTATGATATTTTTTCCGAAACTTTCGGTTTTAAGTGAAGCCCTTATAAGTTTTTCTGAGAGACGGTTATTTACAGCAGAAATCCGGTAGCCCTTTGAAGTTACCGCCTCAATTAGATAGCCCTCTGTTTCAAGAGACCTGACGGCTTTCCATACAGCGTTGCGGCTTACGCCGATTTTTTCGGCAAGCATAGCTCCGGAAATATACTCCCCGTCAGACTCTGCCAGAGTTTCAAGAAGTGTTTCTTTAACGTTCATAGAAAGAAAACCACCTTATTTATTATTTGTTATCCTGTTGAAAAAGTCAATGTATTTTTCTGTTACCGTGTCACGGCTGAAATTGTCCTTTACGTACTGACAGCCGTTAAGACCCATTTTTTCGGAAATATCCCTGTTTGTCAGAACATAGTCCGTACATGCTTCAAACTCCGGATAGCTGCTGAAATACAGTCCGCCGTCCGACTGCAAAACAAAGTTTCTTGTAACTTCGCATTTTTCGTGAACCAGCACCGGACGTTTACAGAGCCAGCTTTCCATAATGACAAGCGAAAAACTTTCATTAACTGACGGCTGACACAGAAACTCGCCTGCACTCATAGCGTTGTACTTGTCCTGCTCCGAAATGTATCCCAAATCAATTATATTGTATGCACGGATTTTCCTGCCGCCGCCCGTCATAACAAGCCTTAGATTACTGTTTTTCCGCTTAACGTATTCGGCATAGTATCTTATAAGCGTATCAATATTTTTTCCGCTGTCCTTTCTGCCGGAGTACAATATAAAAGGTTCACTGATATTGTATTTTTTGCGGAAATTCTCCGGATTCGCCTTGATGTCCGTATTCATTCCTATACCTGCTGTAAGTGTCCGGACGTTTTTCAGGTTGTAGATTTTTTCAGCAAGATTCTTTTCAGGTTCTGAATTGAAAATCATTCCGGCAATTTCCGGGAAAAGTTTCCTGAAGTGTTTCATATAAGCGTAAGGTTCGTCATGCAGACACGGAATCAATACAGATTTTTCCGGAAAAAGCCTCATACCCCAGTAAGTTGTGCCAAACATATACGGTACAAATACAAACAGTGAGTAATTATCAGAGTTTTCACGCATATAACGATAAAGCCCATTACTGTTAATCATCTCACGCAGGAAAACTTTTTCCTCATCATAATTTACCGGAATGTTATTCATAAACTTAAAATTCACATAATCAAAATCGCCTGTATTGCGTTTTCGGACGCTGAAACGTCTTACAGGAATGTTATTCCGGTTAAAATAAACGCCCTCTTTGTAGTAATTCTGATTCCAGTCCGAACGGAACTCTTTAGCACATGTTGTCAGTATTTCAAGTGGGATATTTTTTCTGTGCAGTTCAGCCGTAAGGTCACGCAGCATATTTTCAGCACCGCCCGAAATATCGTCGCCGTACCATGGTATAACAAAACCGATTTTTTTCATAATTATTCACCGTTTATAAAGTCAGTCAGTATTTTTCGGAAAAGATTTCCGGTTTTTCTGTACGAAAAATCAGACAGTCTTTTTTTCTGTTTTTCCAGAATATCTTTCCGTAAATCATTGTCGTTCATTATCCGGAAAATATTTTCAGCGGCATAAACTGGATTATTTTCAGGCAGAAGCACACCGCTTTCTCCGAGAGTACCGCCGACTGCTCCGGCATCAAGTGCGACTATCGGAACGCCAAAAAACATTGCTTCAACAAGCGGTACGCAAAAACCCTCGTGCTGACTCATACATAGAAAAATATCCGCCGCCCGATAATACGCAAGAATTTCATCAAATGTAACATGTCCCGTAAATATAACATCGTCAAGTCCAAGGATTTCCGTATATTTTTTCAGGCGGTTGTAATAGTTTTCCGTTCCTGTCCACGAACCTACAAGAATAAGTCGGGATTTGGGATTTATTTTTTTGTAACAGTAAAATGCTTTAATAACATCTTCCTGTTTTTTATTGGGAGCGATTCGACCTACAAAAATAATATTAACCCACCCGTCAGAATACTTGTTTATTATATACTGGTTCGGAGCTTCTCTGTAGTCACGGAAAGGTATCAGCACGGGACGTACCTTTATCGGACATCTGTAACCGTATTCAATAAGCTGAGATTTATTGTATTCGGAATCTGCAAGGCACAAATCAAAAGTCCTGTTCATATGTTCAAGTCCCATATAGCCGTAACTCGTGAGTGCAAACAATTCACGGCTGTACGGTCTGAAAAAATCTGGCGGAGTAATGTTGTGATAAACCATTATTTTACGGCAGACGGTGCGATTAAGCGAAAAATTAATATCAGTACCTGTTGACATATGATAGATTATAATATCATCGGGTGAAATTTTTTTTATAGTCCGGACGTTTTTTACAGGGAGATTTTTTCCGACAGTTTCGGCATAGATTTCCGTATCAAGTCCCATTGATTTTATTACTTTGTCAAGTGCCAGTGCGTCATTGCTTACTGCATCGCCGTATGAAACTGTCGGCAACAGTTGTATGATTTTCATATTCATTCACCATAGAGGTCTTTTATAAGACGATTGTTTTCTGCTTCAAGCTTTTCAATGCGTTTTATAAGTTTTTTCTGGGTATTACGGAGCGAAGTTACAGCCGCCTCCGCCGAAGCGTTGAAATCATTCTGTTCGTCAACAATCGGCTCTGTATAAAATTTAATTATTTTCCGGACGGCTTTTTTCAGAAATACTTTTATTTTTTTTCCGTGAATCTGTCTGTATGAGTGTATATAGCAATATGACCGCATTTCAGAAATAGCGTCATCTGGATTTTCGGGGACTGCTGAACCGGCATTCCGTGTATACGGGACGTCCTCAAAGTCCGGAATATCCTTTGCGGCAAGCTTTATACCGGACATTATTTCAGTTATATTTATAGAATTATTCATAATTTCAACCTCTTTAAAAAATTTGGTTTGTCTTATTATAACATAGTTGACAAAAAGTGTCAAGGATAACACTGAGGGGATATTTTTTTGTATAACACAAATTGTTGCCATAAGTCTTGACAAAATCCGTTGTTGTAGTATATAATATTATAAGCAATATTTGTAAAGGCGTAGCAGTCAGAGTAACTTTTTATAAAAGTTTTCCAGAGAGTGTCGGGACGGTGTGACGGCACAGACTTTAACAAGCGAAGTGCGGCTGTCAGCTTTGCGGAGGAAATAACAGTATTCCGCAACGTAAAACCTTCGTTACAGGTCAATGAGTTATAAATCGGAGTGGAACAGCGTTACAATACGCCTCTGGAGTGTATTATTTTTGCGTACACTCCGGAGGCTGAATCTTTTTTGAAGGAGGAAAAGACTTGTTTGAATATATAAAGAGAGATATCAGGCTTATAAAAGAACGTGACCCGGCGGTTCATAGTACGCTTGAAATACTGCTAACTTATCCCAGTCTTACGGCAATAAGAAGTTACCGTATCGCCCACTGTTTTTATAAGAAGAAAATGTTTACGGTTGCAAGGATAATTTCGCAGCGTGCCAGAAGAAAAACCGGAATTGAAATACATCCTGGTGCAAAAATCGGTAAGGGACTTTTTATAGACCACGGAATGGGCGTTGTAATAGGCGAAACTACTGTAATCGGTGATAACTGTCTGCTGTATCAGGGTGTAACCCTCGGCGGTACGGGCAAGGACAAGGGAAAACGTCATCCCACGCTTGGAAACAACGTCCTTGTGGGAGCAGGTGCGAGAGTTTTAGGTCCATTCAAGGTCGGAAACAACGTCAAGATTGCCGCAAACGCCGTTGTACTGAACGAGATTCCCGACAACTGTACGGCGGTAGGCGTTCCGGCAAGAATCGTAAGGCGCAACGGCAGAAAAATATGTCCGGACGTCTGCGAGGAAATAGACCAGATACACATTCCCGACCCAGTATCGCAGGAATTGTGCCGTTTGAGTGCGGAAGTCGAAAGACTGAAAAAGGAATTTTCAGATATGAAAAAATAAAATATTCCTGCCGGTGTTTGCGGAAAAAATACCGGCAGGAAAGAAAAAATAATTTTGTGTGACAAAAGTAAAAAGGAGTTTTGAATAATATGTCTGCATTTTTTAATTTCGGACTTGAATACATACGTTTCCGTGAAAGACAGATTGAAGGCATCATCAACTATATGCAGTATGACCTGAAAATGGACAGAGATGATATTTCTGTACCGCCGGAAAGAATGACAATCAGTTACGGCGTTTCCGACAAGACACGCAGAATACGTGCGTCAATTCTGGAATGGAGCAGTTTTCATAACGGAAACTTTTTTGACGAAACAGACGAATACAACGATATTGAAATAATCATATCAATTGACAACAATTTCTTTACCGCAAGGGGTGTAAGAAGCTGCGACACAGGCACTATATCAGAAATTGATTTTCCGCATGGTGTTCCCGATGAGCGTTATTCGTGGGACTGGTACGAACAACTTGCATATCAGGCAGGACGGCTTCTGACTGATACGGGCAAGCTGGCAGAGTTTTCAGCCCGTGAAAATGAAAAGGAAGATAATTTCAGCCTTTTCCGCTTTGAAAAAGAAACCCTTGCAAAATATCAGAATTTATAATTTTTTCCAAAGGAGCAGTTCAATATGCAGTTATACAACTCACTTTCACATAAAAAAGAGGATTTCATTCCTCACGAAGCAGGCAAAGCAAGCATTTATACCTGCGGACCTACTGTCTATCACTATGCACATATAGGAAACCTCCGCACTTATATCATGGAAGATGTTCTTGAAAAGTATCTCCGCTTTACCGGACTCGACGTAAAGCGTGTAATGAACATCACAGATGTCGGACACCTTACAAGTGACGGCGATACTGGTGACGACAAGATGCTGAAAGGCGCAAAGCGTGAACACAAAACCGTTATGGAAATAGCGCAGTTTTATACGGACGCATTTTTCAGTGACTGCAAAAAGCTTAATATAAAGACTCCCGATGTAGTAGTACCAGCAACTTCATATATTGACGAATTTATAAGAGTTATCGAAGCTCTTATAGAAAAGGGCTTTGCATACGAATCCGGCGGAAATATTTATTTTGATACCTCAAAGCTTGACAAATATTACGTTTTCAATGACTTCAGGGAAGAAGACCTTGCCGTTGGTGTGCGTGAGGGCGTTGAGGAAGACGAAAACAAACGCAATAAGGCAGATTTTGTATTATGGTTCACGAAATCCAAATTCGATTCTCAGGAGCTTAAATGGGACAGTCCTTTCGGAACAGGCTATCCGGGCTGGCATATAGAATGTTCATGCATCAGTATGAAGAATTTAGGAGAATACCTTGACATTCACTGCGGCGGTATTGACAACGCATTTCCGCACCACACAAACGAAATCGCCCAGAGTGAAGCTTATCTTGGACACGAATGGTGCAAATACTGGTTTCACGTTCACCACCTCAACACCAATGGTCGTAAGATGAGCAAGTCAAAGGGTGAGTTTCTGACCGTATCGCTTCTTGAGGAAAAAGGCTATAATCCGGTAGTGTACAGATATTTCTGCCTGCTGTCGCACTACAGGAAATCGCTTGTTTTTGATTGGGATAACCTCAATAATGCTGTAACTTCATATAACAAGCTTGTCGAAAAAATATCCCCGTTGACTTCCGACAACTCCGGCAAAATCGACACCGCAGAATATGACCGCTTAATGAAGAGTTTCACGGACGCACTCGACAATGACCTGAATACTTCGCTTGCTGTAACGGCAGTTTATGACGTTCTGAAATCCGGCGCAAACGCCGTTACAAAAACCGCACTCATAAAAGAGTTTGACAAGGTACTGGGACTTGACCTTATTGAAAACGCTGTAAAGGCTTCTAAGGGGGACGAGATTCCGGAAGAAGTAATGGCACTTGTTGAGGAAAGAAAAACCGCACGTAAAGAAAAGAATTTCGCACTTGCCGACGAAATCAGAAATAAAATAACAGCACTCGGTTATGAAGTCCGTGAGACAAGGCAGGGTGTGGAAATCAGAAAAATATAAAAAATCAGGTGAAATAAAATGGCAAGAATATATCCGCTTTTCAGTTCCAGCAAGGGCAACTCTTACTTTGTCGGAACTGAAAAGGGTGGAATACTTATTGACTGCGGAGTGAGTTTCAAAAGACTTTCCGCCGCACTTGAAACTAACAGATTACCGCTTTCAGCAGTACAGGCGGTTTTCATAACCCACGAACACAGTGACCACGTTTCCGGACTGAAAGTGCTTACACAAAAAACGGGTATTCCTGTTTACGGCACAAAGAAAACTCTTCGGAAACTTTGCGATGAGGATAAGATTTCCCCTAAATCGCTGGTTATAGATATGAAAGGCATTATACACTGCGCCGATATGGAAGTGAGTTGTTTTGCCATATCGCACGATGCCGTTGACCCATGCGGCTATAAAATACATACATATGACGACAAATATTGTGCCGTATGTACTGATACAGGTTATATTACTCCGGAAACCGACAACGCACTTCTGGGCTGCAAAATGGTACTGATAGAATCCAATTATGACGAAAAAATGCTACGCCGTGGAAATTATCCTTTGTATCTCAAACAGCGCATATTGTCCGGAAGCGGTCATCTGTCCAATGATGACTGTGCGCTTCAGGTCGGCAAACTCATAAAATATGGTACTACGCATATAGTATTAGGACACCTTAGTCAGGAAAACAACAAACCGTCATTTGCTTTTGGTACGGTGAAAAATTTTCTTGACGAAAAATACATATTCAACAAGGACTACTTAATGGGAGTTGCACCCGTGGAAACTCAGGGAGGGGCGGTTATTTTCTGATGAAGATAAATCTTATAGTTATAGGAAAGCTTAAAGAAGACTATCTCCGGAGTGCCTGCGCCGAATATGTAAAAAGACTTTCACGTTACTGCACGTTTGAGATGCACGAACTTGATGAATGCCGTTTGAGTGACAACCCGTCCGGAAAAGAAATAGAAACGGCTTTGCAGAAAGAATCCGTACAGATAAAAAAATATGCCAAAGGTATGATAATTCCGATGTGCATTGAGGGAAAGCAGCTCAGCAGTGTGAAGTTTTCGGAAAAAATATCTTCAGCCGGTGTAAACGGTTTCAGTACAGTGACTTTCATAATCGGCAGTTCTTTCGGACTCGCTCCGGAAATAAAGTCAATGGGCAGTTTTAAACTTTCAATGTCGGAGATGACTTTTCCGCACCAGTTGGCAAGGGTTATGCTTCTGGAGCAGATTTACAGGGCGTTTCAGATTGCAGAGGGCGGAAAATACCATAAATAAAATATTATAAAGGAGTTAAAAAATGAAGAAATTTGCAGCAATTTGTTTGTTGTGTGCAATGTCTGCATCAGTGCTTACGTCATGCGGCAAACCTAATCTTGAGGGAAAGTGGACACTCTGCAATGTAAAAGGCGAAAAGCTTGATTATAGTATCAGATTCAAAGATGACGGAACAGTAAAAATTGATGATGAAAAAGGCAAATATGAAGTAGTTGATAAAGATACCATCAAAATAATAAATATTTACGGCGAAAAGTATGAATTTGATTTTGAAATTATTGATGAAGATGAACAGCTTATTTATATGGGAGAATTTTCAGACCAGATAGAAAGAAACGCTATCAATTCATGGGCTTCAACACTGAGGAACGCTGCTAATGCTGCTATTACTGAAATTGGCGAAGAAGATATTTATTATAAAGACAAGGCTGTTATATGTTCGGACAGCGATAAAAATATAAACCCTGTTCCCGAAAATGCAAGGGCGGATTTTGACTTTGTTCAGGATTTTGTAAAGCCATTCTTTAACATCGTTGATGATTACGAATATATAATTTATATAGAAGATAATGTATGTCAATATACGGCAATAAAAAATCCCTCTGGCGATATTATCGGAACTTATCTGGCAGATGAGTTTGACGGTATGACATTTAACGAAATATATGAGGAACTCAAAGGCAGAATAGAATAATAAAATCAAAAAAATAAACGTTAAGAAACGAGGGGAGGCACAAAATGATTGAAGACTACTACAGGGCGGAAATATCGTCCCTTAACCGTGAAATAAAACGTCTTAACAGACAGATTGAAGCGGACAGAAAAAGCAGACTGCCGGACAAAATGAATCCTTTTGACAATCCGACAGATTATCCGGAATTCAGCGGAGACTATTCCGATATTATGCCGGAACTTGACGCTCCTGAATGCAGTATTCCGCTTGAACCGCAGGACGCCGAACGCCGTAAAATAAAGCGTTTCTATGCAATAGGCGGCTGGACTGTACTGGGACATTTTCTGTTAAGTAATATATTGATACTGATTTGTATGATTTTAATGGAAACAATCCTGAAATCCCGCAATCATGGCATAAGTATAGATATAATAGATTCTTATATCAACAGTTCCTCAATATTTGCCGCACTGAATATGCTTGTATTTATGATTTCAAATATCATTTTTGCGTTTATGGGACTGAAAATGGCAGGTATTCCGAAAAATCAGCTTGTCCGTACACGTAATTTCAACTTCAGAACATCATTTAATTACTGTCTTATAGCCGGATTCATATGGACTGTATCAATTTTTGTTTCTTATGGAATAGACGATATTTTTAAACATTACGGACATTCAACCAACGTAATGGACATGGACGGCGTGGCAGTTACCGGAACGGGTCTGGCTGTAATGACAGTTTATACGTGCGTTATAGCACCGATTACAGAGGAGCTTTTTTTCAGGGGAATGCTGCTCAGAGTATTTTCAAGAACTAACCAACGGTTTGCAGTATTTGCAACGGCGTTTTTCTTCGGACTTTCACATCATAATATTCCGCAGTTCGTTCTTGCGTTTCTGCTGGGGACTTTCCTTGCACACATCACTCTCAAACACAATTCCATAATACCGGCGGTCATTGTACACATATTTATAAATACAATGTCAACGACAGTCTCATATATAGAGCAATACGCCGGAGTTATATTTACATCGTGTATTATAATTGTAATGGCAGTAATGGGATTTTTCCTGCTGTGTATCTTCCGTGAAAGAAACAAGATACCATCCACAACTCCCCCACAGGTAAAACGTGGTTCATGTATAGCGTTCAGTTCAGTAATGTTTAATATTGCTGTTGTTGTACAGATACTATATACAGCGGCATTGATATTTATGTAACATAAGGCGGTCGTAACTGATGACCGCCTGTTTTTTTATCAGTCGGACTTATGGTAAATTATCGGTCTTAACTGCACTCCGTCAAGAGCCGCTGAAATTGCTTCCGGAAGCATTGAAAATTCCGCAACCAATGAAGCCGGTTTTTTTGCGCAGTCGTCCTGAAGCATAGGTACAAAATAATAGTTTTTCCTGTTGAAAAGTTCCCCGATATTTTTTGCAGACCCTAAAAGTGAATCGTTTGATGCTATCGCCAATACTACCGGTTTGCCGCTCCGCAAGTGGGACTTCACCGCCATTGTAACCGCTGTATCAGTAATGCTGTTTGCAAGTTTGGATGCGGTATTTGAAGTACACGGCGCAACTACCATAATATCGGTCATATTTTCAGGTCCTATGGGTTCGGCGGAAGCTACGGAAGTTATAACATTTTTTCCACATATCTCACTGAACTTTTTTATATTATCGTCAGCACTTCCGAAACGTGTTGAAGTGTTTGCGGCTGTTTCGGACATAACAGGAATTATTTCAGCTCCCATATTTTTCAGTATTTCAGCCTGTTCAAAGCACTTGCTGAATGTACAGAAAGACCCTGTCATCGCAAAGCCTATTTTCAGACCGTTTAATGTATTGTTCATTTATAAAAACCCCTTTCCTCAATAATTCCGGCAACGGTTTCGGCTATGAACTCTCCGGAAGTTACCGGTGCAGTTTTTCCGGGGATTCCCAAAGCCCAGATGACTTTTTTTCCGAGTTCCGCCGCTGAATCAAAATCAATTCCCCCCGGTTTGGACGCAAGGTCTATGAAAAGTGTGTCATTGCCGAATTTTTCAAGTAAATCATTATCGAAAATCATTTCCGGCACTGTATTGAATACAAGTGAAAATCCGGTATCAATTTTGTCGGTACAAACTGATTTTATACCCAAGATACGTGCTTTTGCCGCACCCTTTGCGTTGTGTACGGATGCGGTGACATCTGCTCCGAAGCCTTTCAGGATTTCCACAAGTGCCGTGCCTATGCGTCCCATTCCAACAATCAGTACTTTAAGACCATTAAGCGTTACCGGAAGTTCGCTGAGGGCTATTTCAACCGCACCTTCGGCAGTCGGAATGGCGTTTTTCAGACTGAGGTCTTCACGTTCCATATAGTCGATTATTTCTGTATCGAAAACTTCCTTTAATTTCGGGTCGTATTTACCGACGAATATAACTCCGTCCTTTTTGAGAAGACGGCGGATTTCTGCCGGATTTATCTTTTCGCTGCTGAAAGGTGCGGTAATCATACCGTCATTGTCAAGCGGCGGCACGGGCAGTACCGCAAAATCATAAAAACCGTCCTTATCTGTAACGGCTGGTTTGAGGTGCATTTTTTCCGGCATTGCTTCGGCGGAAAAACCCATTACATAAGTATCGGACATCGCTGAAAGTTTTCCGGCACAATATACCTGCCGCATATCTCCGCCGGCTACAAGTATTCTGAATTTATCTTTCATATTAGTCTCCATTCTGCCGTACAGTAC
>CAMWRL010000048.1 GCA_947176685.1 uncultured Ruminococcus sp.
TTCCGAAGGCAAATATAACAGATCTTTCGTTTATGATACTTCCCGGAGCTTTTATAATAGCTATAGTTCACGCCGCATCACAGTATTTTGCGTATCTGCTTACAACGGTTTGTCTGGCAATGGCTGTCCGTCAGTGGTACAACCCCAGAAAACTGCGCCGTAATCTTTTTGAAACTTTTCAGGCTATGGGCGAAACCGTTTATAAAATTTCGGTTGGGGAAAGCTATGCAGATATTTCAACAGTCTGTATACAGAATGTTGAAAACTCTGTTGAAACGGACGGGGACTATGAACCTGAACCGCTTCCGGAAAAAAGCCGTATACCATTTGACGAAAATTTTTCAATGCTGGAATATGAAAGATTTTTCCTGATGTTTTCCGGAAAAACAGTCTTCTATATTATTCCGAAAGAAAATTTTACGGAAAACGAAAACGATATACTCAGAAATCTGAAATAGTTTCCGGTCGAAGAACTTTCAACAATTCAGTACCTGAATGTTGAAAAGTTTCCGGAAAACCCATAAATTTATCTTACAGGAGGTAAAAACCTTGCTTTACAACGATAATTCAAAAGTCATAAATACCGAAATATGCAGTGAAATGGAAAATTCCATACTGCATTACGCAATGTCGGTAATTGTTTCAAGAGCGCTGCCGGACGTTCGTGACGGTCTGAAACCCGTACACCGGAGAATTTTGTATACTCTCCACGAAAACGGGCTTACTCCTGACAAGGCTTACAGAAAATGCGCCGATACAGTCGGTGCAGTACTCGGACGTTATCATCCGCACGGTGACGCTTCGGTTTATGACGCACTCGTAAGACTTGCGCAGGACTTTTCAATGCGTTATCCGCTTGTTGACGGTCACGGAAACTTCGGCTCTATCGACGGTGACGGTCCTGCCGCATACCGTTATACGGAAGCCAAAATGTCAAAAATAACCCTTGATATGCTTACCGACATAAACAAGAATACTGTTGATTTTGTTTCCAACTATGATGACCGTTTAAAAGAGCCGTCAGTGCTTCCGTCAAGATTTCCCAATCTGCTTGTAAACGGTTCTGTAGGTATTGCGGTAGGTATGGCAACAAATATCCCTCCGCACAACTTAGGGGAAGTTATAGATGCATTGCAGACCTTGATAGACAATCCGGACTGCACTCTTGACGACCTTATGGAACACATACAGGGACCCGACTTCCCGACAGGCGGAATCGTCATGGGCAAGTCCGGTATACGTGCGGCATACGCTACGGGACGTGGTAAAATAATCCTGCGTTCAAGAACGCATTTTGAAGAGATAAAAAACAGAAACTGCATTATCATTGATGAAATTCCGTTTATGCTCCGTAAGGAAAAACTTCTGAAAAGCATAAGCCAGATGGCAAGGGACAAAAAAATCGAAGGTCTTTATGACCTGCGTGACGAGTCCGACAAGGACGGTATGCGTGTTGTTATCGAACTCAAGAGGGACGCTGTACCGGAAATTGTACTGAATAAGCTTTTTGCTCTCACGCAGTTGCAGGACACTATCGGCATTATTATGCTTGCTCTTGTCAACGGCGAGCCGAAAATCCTGACACTCAAAGAGATGCTTCAGAATTATCTTGATTTTCAGGTTGATGTTATTCAGAGACGTACAAGGTACGATTTGAAAAAGGCTCTTGAAAGAGCGCATATATTACAGGGATTTGTGCTTGCGTCAGACCATATTGACGAGGTTATAGAAATACTCAAATCAAGCAAGACCATTGCAGAAGCCAAACAGACAATGATTGAACGTTTCAGCGATATTGACATTTCGGCACTGCTTGACCGTTCGCAGTACGACTTTACCGGACTGCATATTGAAAAACAAATGGGGCTTTCGGAAGAACAGGCAGAATCAATTGTTCAGATGCGTTTAGGTGCGCTGACGGGTCTTGAAAGACAAAAAATCACTGACGAGCTTTACGGACTGCTGACGAAGATTTCCGACTATGAGGACATTTTAGCCGATGTCAACCGTGTGTACGGAATAATTATGGAAGACCTCAACGCTATACGAAAGAAGTTCAGCGACAAGAGACGTACGGACATTGAATCCATAAGCGGCGAGGTTGACATTGAAGACCTAATACCGCAGGAAGACTGTGTTGTAACTCTCACCAACAACGGCTATATCAAGCGTATGCCCGTATCCGAGTACAAGACCCAGAAGCGTGGCGGTCGTGGAATTACCGGAATGAAACAGCGTGAAGAAGATTTCGTTGAAGAGATGTTCATCTGCGGAAGTCATGACAATATACTGTTTATTTCAAACAAGGGCGTTATGTACAAGCTGAAATGCTATGAGATTCCGGACGGTTCAAAGGCTTCGAGAGGCTTTAATATAATAAATCTCCTGTCCCTTACTGACGGCGAAAAGATAACTGCTATGATTAAGACAACCGATTTCAGTGAGGATAAGTTCATAACGATAGTTACCAAAAACGGCAAGATAAAACGTACAAATCTTTCGCTTTACCGCAATGTGCGGAAGAACGGTCTTATTGCAACAGGGCTTGACGAAGATGACGAAATAGCAGGTGTCCGTATGACTGACGGAAACGCCCAGATTTTCATTGCGACAAGAAACGGAATGATTATCCGTACCGAAGAAAGCAGTATACGTGCATTGTCACGTTCGGCACACGGCGTAAAGGCTATAAAGCTCCGTGACGGCGACTACGTTGTGGGAGTTGCCCGTATGCGTGAGGGTGCTTCACTGCTGACAGTTACTGAAAACGGTTACGGAAAGCGCACTGAAATTGAAAATTATCGTATTCAGAACAGAGGCGGCTATGGTTTGATAAATTACAAGGTTGACGAAATAAGGGGACATGTCTGCGGAATAAAAATCGTTGACGAAGACAATGATATAATACTTGTTTCAAGTGACGGAATAATTATCAGGATTCTTGCAAGCGACATAAGAGTTATGGGACGTTCTGCAAAAGGTGTACGTGTTATGAGAGTGACGTCCGGAGCAAAAGTAGTGGCTTTCACCCGTGCGGAACACGATGACAACGCTGAAACCGAAAAGGTTGAACAGATTACTGACGTACAGGATGAAATTATATCCGATGCTGAAATTCCGGAAGATGAATAAAAAAATATTGTCCGTACTGTTTGCCGGTTATGTATTGGCTGAAAATAAATTAATACTCCGTACAAGGCGTGAGTATTTCGGAAACGGTATAAAAATCGCCCACATTTCGGACGTTCACAAACGCAGATTCGGGAAGAATAATTCCCGTATCTGCCGTCTGATACGCCGTGAAAATCCTGATATTATATTCATAACAGGCGACCTTGTTTCACGTACCGAAAGGGATTTTTCCGCAGCGGAAACTATGCTTGAAAATCTTTGTAAAACAGCTCCCGTATATATGATTTTCGGAAACCACGAACAGACACTTCCAAAGGAAATGAAAAGGGAGTTTTATAAAATAATAAAGCGTACCGGAGTAGTGCTTTTAAAAAATAATTCATCGGAAATTGAAATCAACGGACGGAAGTTACATATCTATGGGCTTGCCGAAAACCATAAAATTTACAAAAACGGAAACAGTTACAGAAATCTTGACACGATTACACTTGACGGAATTAACAGTCTGATTGGAAAGTGTCCCGACACTGAAACGCTTCTTCTTGCACACAACCCGTTTTTTGCAGAGGTCTATTCACAATGGGGTGCTGAATATACTTTCAGTGGTCACGTACACGGCGGAGCAGTAAGGCTTTTCGGGAAAGGCATTCTTTCACCTGAAAGAAAGCTCTTTCCGCCATATTCAAAGGGCGTATTTGAAGTCGGCGGAATGAAACTTCTTGTTTCCGGCGGACTGGGAAAATTCCGGCTGTTCAATCCGCCTGAAATAGTAATTTGCAGAATATAGTCATATTCCGAAAACCGCAAACAGTATCAGTAATATTCCGCCGACCCACGAAAAATCATGATGCAGTGAGGAGAGTTTTTTTCCGGTGACGTTTCCGAGTGCTATTGCTGCAAATCCGGCTGCAAACGCAGACACAAAAGCAATAACGGGATTTATTCCGTAAAAACCGCTGCTCAGTCCGGTAGCGGCAGAGTCCAGCGAACTTGCAAGGGCAAGTGCGGCGGCTTCTGCGGCTGAAAGGGTTTTAGAATTGTCAAAATCGGCTGTTGTTTCGTCAAGATAGAGTTTCATGACTATACCGTATTTTCCCGACCGCACGGAAACTTCACCTTTTTCGGAAAGATGTCTGGTTATGCTCCGGACAATGCTTTTGAAGATTGTTATTATACCGATTGCCGTTATTATGACAGTACCGCATATATGACAGATTTCAGACGGCACAAACCGTCCTATAAGGTCTGAAAACTCCAGTGATATACCAAGCACGGCAGCACTTATGAGACTTATTACGGACATTGACAGCAGAGGAATTTTTATTCCACTGTTGCAGTAAGCCGCCGCCGCAAGATATGTATCAAGACTTACAATTACTGCAAGGAAAATTTCATTCAGCAAATCAACACCTCCCGACTTATAGTATGCGGAAACGTCCGGAATTGTCAAAATACAGAAGAAATAAAACGGAGTGAAAAATATGGTTTTTGATAAAAATATGCATATGTCTGAATTTCTGGGCATACAAAAGGAAAATATAGTCATAAGATGTCCGCTTGACGAATGGCTTGTAAGGCTGTGCGATAAGAAATACAGTGAACTTGACTGCAATGACGTTATAAGAATGATTCAGCAGAATGTTGGAAAAATTATCGGTTTCAGAAAAGCATTTGACATTCTTTCAGAATCGCCCCTGTGCGGAAAATATGACTGGCATCTGTTCGAGATTATGATACAGCATTCTGACGAAATAAAATCCTATACCGAAGATTTCATTGATATGGAATATCTGCTGGCAGACTGAAAAAATATGTTGACTTTTCCGGAATATATGGTATAATTGATATGATGACCTTTCCTGTAAAGGACGGGTTTATTTTCGGGAAAAAGGGGGAATATTCCGTGATTGCAGGAGTTTCGACAGCCTGTCTGTATCCTCAGCCGCTTGAGGAAAGCCTATACAGTCTTGCGGTCAACGGCGTTGCATGTACAGAGATATTCATCAACACACATTCCGAACTCAAAAAAAGCTTTTCGCATAATATATCGCAGCTCCTGAAAAGATTTGACGTAAAGTGCGTATCAGTACACCCGTTCACAAGCGAAATGGAAACTATGATGCTTTTTTCCGACTACGAAAGACGTATTGACGATATTCTGGAATATTATAAACTGTACTTTGAATTTATGAACACAGTAGGAGCAGAAATACTTGTCTTTCACGGAAGCAAAAACACCAGAAACAAGGAGATTTTCTGCGAACGTTACAGCAGACTTTACAGACTGGGCAGGACTTTCGGTATAAAAACAGCCCTTGAAAACGTTTCACGCTGTCAGAGTGCGTCATCGTCGTTTATAAGGGACGCTGCGCAGATGCTCGGAAATGAATTTGCATTCGTGCTTGACACCAAACAGGCAGTACGTGCAGGCGAAAATCCACTGAATTTCATTGAAGCCGCCGGAAAAAATACAGTCCATGTACACATAAGCGATTCCGGAGAACTCGGCGACTGTCTGCCAATCGGAAAAGGACGATTTAATTTCAGACAGTTTTTTGAAAAAATTAACTCGTACAATCCGGAATGCAGCGTTATCCTTGAACTTTACCGCAGCGGTTTCGGCAGTATAAGTGAACTGGTTTCGTGTTACAGCGTACTGGAAAAAATGCTTGAACCCTATAGGAGGGAAAAATTATGAAATGTCCTTTTTGCGGATTTGACGACTCGAAAGTTACAGACTCAAGACCCTCTGACGAAAAAATACGCCGCCGCAGAGAATGCATAAAATGCAAAGGCAGATTCACTACATACGAGGTTGTGGAACTTCCGCTGCTTATGGTCGAAAAACGTGACGGTACATTTGAAACATTTGACCGCAGCAAGCTTATAAAGGGAATTTTTACGGCAATCAAAAAAAGACCCGTCACTATAGGACAGGTTTCAGAAATTGCGGACTATGTAGAAAATCATTATGCAAACGCACTCAGGACGGTCGCACCGTCAAGGGAAATCGGGGAGATAGTTCTGGAAAAACTCAGGGAAATCGACCCCATATCGTACATAAGATTCGCATCCGTATACAAGGACTTCACGGATATAGAAAGCTTTGTTGCGGCAATAAGCGAATTTGAACAGGGAGATTGATTATGGATATTGATAAGATTCTTGAAAACTTTAACGACGAAAAAACTGCATGTACGTTCAACAGCGGGGAAGTACAGAAAAACGTTGTGCCGGCAGTACTGCCGTACCTTATGCCGTTTCTGTTTTTCCTTCCGCTGGTTGTGGACAAAAATTCAGCTTTTTGCAGATTCCACGCAAACCAGCAGCTTATATGGCTTATCGTCAATGTCATTATCCAAGTGATTAAGGGAATTATAGGAATAATTCCGATTATAGGCTGGATTGCCGGACTTCTGCTTGACGTTGCACAGCTTGCTGTTGCAGTAGGACTTATGTATGGAGCTTCAAAGGGCAAGGCTCTCCGTCTGCCTTTTGTTGGAGAGCTGATAAAGATATTCTAACTTACAGAAAGTTTTATACTTCCGCCGTCCTCGCTGTAGACCATTGAGGCTATTATGGTATTATCACATACAAGAAGTTCTGCAAGCATTTTCTTATTTTCCGGACGGAAATTCCGGACTTCATAAACATACAGACGGGCGTTTTTTCCGGCGTATTTACGCAACGGCAAATGCTGATTATCCTGAAATACGGCGTATTCTTCATAAGCTTCCGAAAACTCTGAAGGTATTGTAATATCTCTGCCGGCTATTTCCTCGACTTCCCAGCCGTGCAGTGCAAAGTAATCTATACGTTCGTTTACCGTTGATGCGGAAATATTTTCCGTTTCAACAGTTTCCGGATGGTCGTCTTTTTCGGGAACAAGAAATATCGCCATGTAAATTGCAGCAGCTATCAGTACAAGTATTAATATTTTCTTTTTTTTCATTATGTAACCTCCTTGATTATTTTCCGGATAAAAACTCCGCTGATAAATAATATACCCGTGAACTTAAATTTATTCCGGAAAGGTTGAGAATATGTCCACAATAAGACTTGATAAATTCATTTCTGAACGCACCGAATATTCACGCAGTCAGATAAAACAGCTTGTCAGCAGGAAAATGGTGACAGTTGACGGACAGGTTGTTAAGACTTCCGATGTGAAGATAAATCCCGATACCGCAAGAGTTATCGTTGACGGAAATGAACTTCGCAACGAACGCTACAGATATATTCTGCTTAACAAACCGGACGGCTATGTATGTTCAACGACAGACAATGACGGCGAAAGCGTTCTGAATCTTATTCCGGACAACCTCCGCACTAAAAATATGTTTCCTGCCGGAAGACTTGACAAGGACTCACTCGGGGCTCTGCTGATAACTGATGACGGCGAACTTGCACACCGTATTCTGTCTCCCAGACGGCACATACCCAAAATCTATATTGTGAAACTTGACAGACCCTTTCAAAGTAATTATATTAATTTATTCAGAAACGGTTTAAAACTGGCATCCGGAGAGGTGTGTATGCCGGCAGAGATCAGAAGATGCGAATTGTCCGAAAAACTGGCATTTGTACAGCTTTATGAAGGAAAATATCATCAGGTTAAACGAATGTTTTCGGCAGTAGGAAATAATGTACAAATTTTAATGCGTGTTTCCCTCGGAAACCTCATTTTGCCCGAAAAACTGGCTTTCGGTCAGTGTATGGAATTATTGCACAAAGATGTGGAAAACTTATTTTCAATACCCGATTTCGATGCTTTTTGCTACGATTTCGCCCGTGTTTTTTCGGCAAAACTAATAAATAAACAAGTCTAACTTTGGCAATTTAGCATCTTGAAAAATTTTCAAAAGTTTGGTATTATATTATTATAGCTGATATTGCTGTTGCAGGTCGGCAAAAAAAATTTTGAATTGGAGGACTGAATTAAATGGCAGGTTTGAGCCTTAAACACATAAAGAAAATTTATCCGGGCAACGTAGAGGCTGTCCATGATACAACATTCGACATCAGAGACAAGGAATTTATCGTATTCGTAGGACCATCAGGTTGTGGTAAGTCCACTACTCTCCGTATGATTGCAGGTCTTGAAGAAATCTCAGAAGGTGAGCTTTACATCGGTGACCGTCTTGTAAACGATATCGCTCCAAAGGATAGAGATATTGCGATGGTTTTCCAGAACTACGCCCTTTATCCACATATGACAGTTTTTGAAAATATGGCTTTCGGTCTTAAACTCCGCAAAGTTCCTAAGGACGAAATCGAAAGAAAAGTTAATGAAGCAGCTAAAATCCTTGACCTTACAAAGCTCCTCGACAGAAAGCCTAAGGCTATGTCGGGCGGTCAGTGTCAGCGTGTGGCACTCGGTCGTGCTATCGTTCGTTCACCTAAGGTATTCCTTCTTGACGAACCTCTTTCAAACCTTGACGCTAAACTCCGTGCGCAGATGAGAACCGAAATTTCAAAGATTCACAAAAAACTTGGTACAACATTCATTTACGTAACCCATGACCAGACAGAAGCTATGACTATGGGTGACAGAATCGTTTGTATGAAAGACGGCTGGGTTCAGCAGATTGATACTCCGCAGAAATTATATGACCAGCCTATAAACAAGTTCGTTGCCGGATTCCTTGGTTCACCTATGATGAACTTCATTGATGCTACTCTCAAATATGAAAGAGAATATGACCAGTTTATCGTTGAGTTCGGTTCAGTAAGAAACAAGTTTGAAGTTATAGTTCCTGAATCAAAGGTTACTCCTGAACTTCAGGGTTATGTCGGCAAGGAAATTATACTTGGTGTACGTCCTGAAAGCATTCACGATGAGGAAATGTACCTTTCAAATGCTACTACAGGTGTTATTGACTGTCAGGTAGAAATTACTGAAATGATGGGTGCGGAAATTTATCTCTACCTTTCATGTGAAGGCATTCCGCTTACTGCAAGAGTAAGCTCAAGGTCAACTGTAAGGTCTGGCGATGAAGTAAAGGTTGCTATTGACCCCAACAGAATTCACATCTTTGACAAGGAAACAGAAAAGGCTATTGTAAACTGATAAAGATTTTTTTCATATTTATCCTTTCTTTTTTCAAGAAAAATCCCTCTGCTTCTGCCGGAAGCAGGGGGATTCTGTATTATCCTGTAAATTACGGAGGTTTTTATGACAATAAGAGAATATCTTGAAATGCACCGTGAAGAAATGATAGAGTTTCTTGCGGAACTTGTTGCGGTAAGGAGCGTTAAAAACCAGCCTAACGGCGAATATCCTTTCGGGAAAAAGCCGGCAAAGGCTCTGAAAATTATGCTGCGGAAATGTGAAGAAATGGGTTTTACTGTTGAAAATGTTGAAAACTATGCAGGTTCAGCGGACTATGATGACAAAGAAGCAGCTCTGGGAATACTGACACACCTTGACGTTGTGCCGGAGGGTACAGGCTGGAACAGCGACCCTTATGTGCTGAAACGCTCTGAGGGGCGTTTAATAGGGCGTGGAACGTGCGATGACAAGGGGGCTGCTGTAGCAGCATTGTTTGCGATGAAAGCCGTTAAAGAGCTTGCCAGACCGCTTAAACGAGGTGTGCGTCTGATTTTCGGCACGGACGAGGAAAACGGCTCGTCTGACCTTGCGTATTACCGCACAAAAAGAAAACTTCCGCCAATGGTTTTCACGCCTGACGGAGAGTATCCCGTTATCAACGCCGAAAAGGGTATGATTAGAGTATATTTTTCCGCACCGTTTGACAATATGGATATAACGTCCGGAAAAATTATCAACGCCGTACCGGAAAGCTGCATTGCAGGTTATGAACGTCATATTATATTTTTCTGCGGCGGAAAGTCTGGACACGCTTCAACTCCTGAAAAGGCTGAAAATGCAATTACCAAATTTCTTGACGAATACAGCAGGGAATTTAAAAATCCGTTATTGTGCGGACTTGCCGAACTGTTTCCGCACGGAGAGACTGACGGAAAATCCTGCGGTTTAGGCTTTTCGGATAAGATTTCCGGAAAAATGACTTGCGTATTGTCAATGCTCAATACCGAAAACGGCAGACTTAAAGGCGGTATTGATATACGTTTTCCGCTTGACAGGACGCTTGATGAAATAAGTACAATAATATGCGGTTCACTGAAAAATATCGGTTTTGAGATTGACTCCTGCGAGGGTACAGAGCCGCATGTTACTGACCCCGACAGCGAATTTGTACAGTCATTGCTGAGGGTTTACAAACGTGTAACCGGTGACAAGGGTCATTGTATTGCAATAGGCGGCGGAACTTACGTTCACGAAATAGACGGCGGAGTGGCATTCGGTGCGGAGTTTCCCGGCGAGGACGGTCATATGCACGGTGCAGACGAATTTATTACAGAGGAAAATCTTCTTAAAAATGCAGAGATAATGGCAGAAGCTATTATTGAAATATGCGGATAACTTTTCAACAATTAACTTTGAAATGTTGAAAACTTTGCAAGAACAGTAAAAGAAGTGTCAAAAATAATTATAGGAGAGTGATTATATGATAGAAAGACCCGATTATTTTTATGAATGGACAGAGCTTGACTTGCCAGGAACTGGAAAGCGTTTAATGAAACCTGATACTCCAGAAGATATTCGCCAAAAATTAATTGAAGATGAAAAAATGGAATTTGAATTAACCGCCCGCCGTTGTATTATTAATATTGACATTGAAGAAACTGCAAAATAAGATGTTTCTTTTATACTGTTTTAAAATTCCGGAAATAAAAAGGGACTGATATAATAATACAGTCCCGATTTTCTGAAAATTACTGATTGTCATTGTCACTGTAATCACTGGTTTCTGTTTCGCCGTCAAGACCGTCAATCACATCACCGACAGCGTCACCAGCACCGTCAATAATGCTGCCGGCGGCATCTCCCACACCGTCAACTATATCTTCTCCGGCGTTTTCCACACCGTCAACAGCATCGTCCGCATGGTCTTTAACGGAATTACTACTCCCACTTGTATCAACATTTCCGTCATCGTCAGTATCATAATGGTCATCGTCATAGTAACGGTCATCACGTTTGTCGTTGTCATCTTTATCGTCATCACGGTTTTTTCTGTCGGTTGCGGGGGCAACGTATTCTGTTGTAAGCATTTCGCCGTCTGAAGAATAGTCGTTATCGTTGTTTCCGCACGAAACAAACGCCATACAGCTAATTAATATGGAACAGGTCAATAAAATCTTTTTCATAAAAATCAAGTCCTTTACGTGAAATCACTGCATTGAGTTTTCAGCAGTGTATCATTATTGTTTACGCAAATTTCTTGTTTATCCAGAAAGTTTTCAACTTTTTGATTTTGCAGGTTGAAAACTCCGGATTTTCTTTCTATAATTATTTGATATTATCCATATAATTATCGTCCGGAAAACAGCAGTTATAACATTCCATAAAATGACATATCAGTTCGTCAGAAACCAATTCAATAGGTTCCGGATAATATTCTGTATTTTCATATTCGTATGCTTTTCTGCTTGTAAAAGCCACTGCATCAATAATACAGTTCCATATTGACTGTTCCAGAATGTTTTCTGTATTTTCGGCAAGTATTGTAATTCCGTTGTTTTCGTCCACCAGTAATTCGTAAAGAAAATCACCATCAGGATTTTTATTATAAATCCATTTCCAACAATATTCTATAGCATTTTCTGCTGTAGCTTTGTGTTCCGGATTATTC
>CAMWRL010000049.1 GCA_947176685.1 uncultured Ruminococcus sp.
ACATATAGTACTGGACATATGGCTGTCCGTTCAAAAAAATTTACAGTTATTTTACAAAAAACCGGATTTTTCAAATCCGGTTTTATGCGTTTATTATTTTACTTCAACAGTCCAGTTGAAAGTATCTTCGATTTTGCCCCACTGAATGCCTGTCATTGTATCGTAAAGCATCTGGGAAATTGCACCTATCTTGTTATCGTTGATTTCCATTACCTTGTCGTTCCATTTGAGATGACCGACAGGGGAAATAACTGCGGCTGTACCTGTTCCGAAAACTTCATTGAGTTTGCCTGCGTCGTAAGCATCGGCGATTTCCTGAATAGTGATTCTTCTTTCTTCAACTTCAATGCCCTTTGATTTGCAGACTTCGATAGCGGATTTTCTTGTGATACCGGGGAGAATACTTCCCTGCAACATAGGTGTAACAACCTTGCCGTCAATTACAAAGAAGATATTCATAGCGCCGACTTCCTCAATGTACTTCTGTTCAACGCCGTCAAGCCACAGAACCTGAGAATAATTCTGTTTGTGTGCTTCGTCCTGTCCGATAAGTGAAGCCGCATAGTTGCCGCCAGTTTTTGCAAAGCCCATACCGCCACGCACTGCACGTACATACTTGCTTTCAACGTAGATATTCACTGGATTCAGACCGCTTTCATAGTAAGCTCCGGACGGAGAGAGTATTATCATAAAGTAGTACTGTTCACCGGGCTTTACACCTAAGAACGGGTCAACCGCAAAAATAAACGGTCTTATGTAAAGGGACTCGCCGTCTTTGGAAGGTACCCAGTCTTTTTCGATTTTGAGGAGTTCCATAAGACACTGCATAGCAAGGTCTTCGGGAAGTTCCGGAATTACAAGTCTTTCGTTTGAGACGTTGAGACGCTTGAAATTTTCTTCCGGTCTGAAAAGCTGTACTTTGTTGTCGGCGGTTCTGTAAGCCTTGAGACCCTCGAAAACCGTCTGTCCATAGTGGAGGCACATTGCAGCCGGAGAGAGTTCAATAGTACCGTATGGTTTGATTTCGGGGTCGTGCCAGCCCTGACCCTCATCATAAGGCATAATGAGCATATAGTCTGTGAAGATATGACCGAAACCGAGTTTTGCATCGGGAGCGGGCTTTGCTTTAAGGGTTTCTGCTTTTGTGAATTTGATTTCCATTTTATAAACCAGCTTTCTTTTTTTAATATCAGTCGCTTACTATGAAATAGTGTTTTTCATAGATACGTCTGCAAAGTTCAACAGTTATTACTGCCGTGCCGACAGCCAGAACCGTTGCAGTGAGACTTACAGCGATAATGATTTTTCCTTTTTTCTCCATAATTAACAGCTCCTTGAAATTACTGCCGGAGAACGGGAAAGTTCTTCCAACAATATATTATACCATATTCCGGAGAGTTTTTCCATAGTGTACGAAAAAAATCCTGCACAAACAGTATACCGGAAAACAGTGCATTTTGCACAATTATGAATCGAACGCACGTACACGGAGTACAGCACCGAGTTTTTCGGCAATTGTGCGTGACGCTTCAATCTGTTCCGGAGGTATAACGTCAACAACGGACATTATGACCTCAGCAGAATGAGTATTCACGCAGTCTGCTGTAAATTTCTGCATAGCCTCAAAGGCTTCCGGATATTTCGGACGGGTGACTTTCATATATTCGTCCTTTGTACCGGCGTTGAGACTTACGGAAATAACGTCCATAACTTCGCACAGACAGCCAGCGGTGGATTTTCCGTTTATCAGGTCTGAAAGTCCGTTGGTATTTATGCGGAGAATCGGACATTCCGGACGGGCTTTGAGTTCGTGGGCGACTTCCAGTACAGTGTCAAGACGGCATGTCGGTTCGCCGTAACCGCAGAAAACTATTTCGGTATACTTTGAAAGGTCACGGCTGTCAAGGTCTGCCCATATTTCGGAGATGTCCGGTTCGTGTTCAAGCCACAAAGGGTCTGAACCGTATGCGCCGTCTGCCGAATTTCTTATACAGAACGTACATGCACATGGGCATTTGTTTGTAAAGTTCAGATAAAGGTTGTTTCCGACTTCATAGGAAATTGTCATTGCTTTTTTCATATTTTTACTCCTCTGCATTTATTTTGTTTATAAACTCATCAATGGGGATTTCTTCTGTTTCGGTGGAAACATACGCATAATACATAAGGATATATGACGCATCAACCGCATCAACAAAGCTGTCTTTATTGACATCAGCAGCTTTTCTTTCTGCATCATTGAGAACACTCGTTCCGTCTGTTGATAGTGAAGAATATTCTCCCAGTACAAGTGAAGAATCTACGGCGTTAATTAATCCGTCGTTGTTAATATCGCCGAGTAAACCTGTTTCATAGTCTTTCAGCGAAAAGAAATTTACTGTATATGAAATATCTTCTGATAATCCTTCTATATGTACATCATATAATCTGCCGGCATTACATTTAATTCCGTCCGGTCGGAAGATTATACAGCCACTTTGTCCATAGTATTCATTGTTCACGTAAAAATCGCCATCTGAGGAATTTTCTGTAAATTTCCATTCCTGTCCGTTGTCTTTGTCAGTAACGGTTACAGTTATATCAGAAATATTTACTGCCTTGCCTATGCTTATACTCCATGCAGTAGGTCTGTTAATGAAATATTCAACAGGCGTATTCAGTGCAGGCCATACTATACCTTTTTCAGTGGCTTTTGCTGAATAATTATCAAAGGCATACATGGAATAGCTTCTGCCTACGTTACCGAATCCTGTCTGTTTCATAGTCGGATTTAAAATCCAGCGTCTATGTCCCACACTGGATATATTGGAAGCACCGCTGTCCGCCATATAGCTGAGAACAGAACTTGGTATATTGTTATGGTTCCAGCCGAGATTTGAAGAACTTGCTGCATTATAGGCAATTTTATATAATTCATCGCTGATTCCGGAAGGTCTTGCCGGATAATGTGAGATAGTACCGTTTAAAGCATTGACCAGTGCAGCTGCCTGACATTGTTCGTTGTATTCATTTTTCAGTGTGACTTCCTGAAGACCGCATATATAGCGGATAACGTTGATAGAATTAAGTGCGTTCTGTAAAGTTTCATCTGAAATTTTACCTGTTGAATACGGTACAGTTAATGAGGGATTTTCTGTATATACGCTTAGTGTATTCGTATCGGAAGGGTGATTTTTAATATATTCACATATTTCTTCCGGTGTGTGTTTCTCAAAAACCATAAGAGAATTATTTTCCTGTTCTGCTGATAATACAACCGGTGATGCTGTATTAATCATGCAGGTCATACAGCATACAGCGGCAGTTATGGAAATTATAAATCTTGAAATTCTGTTTTTTTTCATATTTTACCTCTGCTTTTTATCAGGCTTCGTCTATGTAAATGCGTGGTACTCTCTTTGAGATTCCGCAGACAACCTCATAGCCGATAGTGCCGTAAATATTTGCGAGTTCGTCTGCTGTAATGCAGTCATCGCCGTCTTTTCCGATAAGTGTTACCGTATCGCCGGAACTCACCTCCACGCCGGAAACGTCTATCATCAACTGGTCCATGCATACTCTGCCGACTATTTTACAGCGTTTTCCGTGTACAAGTATTTCGCCTTTTGATGACAGCAGTCTTGAATAACCGTCCGCATAACCTATTGTGACAGTAGCGATTTTCATTTCACGGTCGGCAATGAAAGTCCGTCCGTAACTTATGCAGTCGCCTTTCCGGACGGTCTTGACATGAGCTATTACGGCTTTAAGGGACATAATAGGTTCAATCCCTTCCGGAATATCAAGACTTATATCTGGGTGAAGTCCGTACATAATAATTCCGGAACGTGACAAAGTACTTTTAGGATTGTTGCGGTAACAGGTTGCGGCACTGTTCATAAAGTGTAAGTGCTGTAATTTTATTCCACGTTTTTCCAGTATGTCATAAACATCGCATATAAATTTTTCCTGTCTGTCTGTGTAGGCTATGTTGTCAGGACTGTCACTGTCGGCTGCTGCAAAGTGCGTATATATTCCCTCAACCTGTATATTATTGATTTTCATTATGCGCTCAACTTCGTCCGCACATTCTTCGGGAGTATCGTATTTAAGACCTATTCTGCCCATTCCCGTGTCGATTTTAACATGACATCTTATGGAAGTCGGTGTATTATGCACAAGACTTTTTGCATAATCTTCCGATACAACGCCTTGAATTATGTTGTACTGGGAAGTTTCGTGGGCATACTCGGGCGGAGTGTATCCTAAAATGAGTATCTCGGCATCGGGACAGAAATCTCTTACAGCTATGGCTTCATCAAGATTTGAAACAGCAAAATATCTGATTCCGCATTTTTCATAAAGACATCTGCATACAGGTTCATCGCCGTGACCGTAAGCGTCAGCCTTGACAACTGCCATTATTTCAGTACTGTCAGAATTGAGGTTCTTTATGATTTCAACGTTCTTACGGAGTTGCTTCAGGGAAATTTCAGCCCATGCTCTTTTAAGATATGGTTTATATGGATTCATTTTAATTATATCCTTTCTGTCTTTTTGTGCAAAGTTCACTAAAATTTCAGCACATACTTGAAAATGTCTTGAAATATATGATAGTATGTGTTATAATCTGAAATATTGGTATAAATTGGTGTGGGGGTGTTGATTTCTTGAAATCGCTCGTTTCCGGAGCAGCGGTTTTTCCGGCGTCTGTTGTCAACTGCGAACGGAGCAGAACCATATGTATAACCGGACACCGCAGAAGTAAAATAATTCCGTACAGAAGTAATCCTATGCTGACTTATTCGGCAGTACGTCTTATGCTGTACAGGTATATAGATATGGCTGTAGAAGCCGGATATGAAAACTTTATCAGCGGACTTGCCAGCGGTACGGACTTATGGTCGGCAGAGTACATCGTTATGAAGAAACGCCGCAACAGTAATATAAAACTTATAGCGGTAATGCCGTTTCTGAAACATGCCGAATATCTTAACAGTGCAGACCTTGCCGTACTTGCGGAAGTCGAAAGGAATGCTGATTTTCTTGTTACTGTCAGCGATAATCCGGATATGGTCTACAGAAATTATGTTTCTGCAAACTGTTCGCCGGATGTCTACCGTGACCGCAACTATTATATGGTTGATAATTCGTCAGCAGTAATAGCATTTGCTGATAACCAAAAACTTCGTTCCGGAACGCACCAGACTATGAGATACGCTTATCGGAACGGACGTAAGATATACAGTTTCAATATGGACAACATTTATGCTGTCATTGAAAAATGCGGTTCTGATATACGTGCTATAGGAAACGAGATTGCACTTATTGAAAACGTTTTCAATGCCCGATAATATTATATCACACTTACAGAATTTTGCAAGTGCCAATTTAATCAATATCATCAATAATTCCCCCCACCTCTATAGGTGGGGGATGAATTGCCAGATTGTTGACAAATAAAAGGTGATATGATAAAATGATATTATGAAAGCAGAGGTGAAAAACAATGGCAAACAAAGCATACAAATTCAGAATATATCCAAATGCAGAGCAAAGAGTTTTGTTTGCCAAAACTTTTGGCTGTGTAAGATTTATTTATAACAAAATGTTGTCAGATAAAATTGAGTATTATAAAGAGAACAAACAAAAACTGAACAATACGCCTGCACAATACAAAACTGAATTTGAATGGCTGAAAGAAGTTGATAGCCTTGCTCTTTGCAATGCACAGCAAAACCTGCAAAAAGCATTTACCAACTTTTTTACCAATCCTAAAAGCGGATTTCCGAAATTCAAAAGTAAGCATAAAAACAGAAAAAGTTATACAACAAATAATCAGAAAGGAAGTATCACATTAGAAAATGGTTATCTGAAACTTCCGAAATTTGCAGAACTTATAAAAGTAAAACAATATAGGCTTATTCCGTCCGATTATAAAATCAAATCAGCAACGATAAGCCAGACACCAAGCGGAAAATATTATGCAAGTATTCTGTTTGAGTATGAAAAACAAGTACAGGAAACAGAACTCAATAATTTTTTAGGGCTTGATTTTTCTATGCACGAATTATATAAGGACAGCAACGGAAACGAGCCGCAATATCCGAGATATTACAGGCAGGCTGAAAAACGTCTGAAATGTGAACAGAGAAAATTGTCCCTGATGCAGAAAGACTCAAATAACCGCAGAAAACAGCGTATCAGAGTTGCAAAACTGCATGAAAAAGTGGCAAGTCAGCGTAAAGATTTTATGTACAAGCAGTCAAGGCAGATAGCCAATGCCTATGATTGTATCTGCATTGAAAATCTGGATATGAAAGCAATGGCGCAATCTCTGCATTTCGGTAAATCTGTTGCTGATAACGGCTGGGGTATGTTCACAACTTTTTTGCAGTATAAACTTGAAGAAATGGGCAAAAAGCTTGTAAAAGTGGACAGATTTTTTGCAAGCAGTCAGATATGTTCCTGTTGCGGATACAAGAATATTGAAACAAAAAATCTCAGTATCCGTGCGTGGGATTGTCCGGATTGCGGAACTCATCACGACAGAGACGTAAATGCTGCAATAAATATCAGAAACGAAGGTATGCGGTTAGTTTTTGCATAACTCAAAATAAAAGAACCGTGGGACACACGGGGGTAGCTCGCTTATGCTTAGTACATTGGTGCTATCGAACGAGAACCGACTGCTTGCTTCTGCAAGAGGAAGCCCCGCCTCTATGCGAGGGAGGATGTCACACTCATAGAGCCAATCTCTGAGCAATGAATAGTCCCGCCTCTATGCGAGGGAGGATGTCACTTTATTTTTCTGACGGATATAAATTTTTCCGTCATGTAAAAACTTATTTATATGAAAGGAGCTGTTTTTATGGCTAAAAAGAAAAGCGGCGGAATTGCCATTCCGTTTCTGGTCACTATTTTTCTGGGACTGCTTATTATAGGAGGTGGAGCATTCTGGATATACAACTATCTGGGACTCAACAAGTCGGCAACACTTACCGAACCTACGCCACGAGCCGCCGCAACGGTTTCCGTTGAGGACAACCATACAATACTGCTTATCCTTGATGAGCCGGAGCAGAAATGCTCATCAACATTTGTACTGATGCGTTCCAAGCCGATTGAAAAGAGAGTGATTTTCATAGGTATTCCGACAAATACGATTTCAATAATTGACGGTCAGCAGGAACATATACAGAACTCCTACGACAGAGGCGGTGCGCAGGGAGCTGTAAATTTTGTCAACCAGACTTTCGGAATAACTGTTGACAGATATATCAGATTTGATTCCGCATCATTCCGGAAAGTGTGTGACGTTCTGGGCGGTGCTACCTACTTTGTAGAACCCGACATTGCAGGATTCAAGAAAGAGGGCGGCGAAGAATATCTCAACAGCCGGCAGATTGAAACACTTATAACTTATCCTATGTTTAACGGCAGGGAAGTACAGCGTGCATATACGGCAAGTTCGCTGCTTGCAGCAATGCTCAACCAGACCGACGGCAAACGTGTGGCAGATAATTTCCGGACAAGTTTTGATTCAATAATAAATATGGTTACTACTGACATTACGGCGGTTGACTATAAAAACCGTCAGTATGCTATAAGAAATATGCTTGAATACGGCACTTCAATAGCCAACTTTATAATTCTTGACGGCGAAAGTTCAAACGATGACTTCATACCGTCTGAATCTTTCCTTGAAAGCATAAGAACGGCATACTTCGGAGACTGATATGATGCATAATATTTTTGATACTCATTCACATTATACTGACAGTGCGTTTGACAGCGACCGTTATGAGCTTCTGGACAGTCTTCCGGACAGGGGCGTGAAATATATAATGCTTGCTTCAACGTGTGCCGGAGATATTACGGAAAACGCCGTCCTTGCTGAAAAATATGACTATATATATGCTTCGGCAGGATTTCACCCAGAAAATATAGCGGATATTCCGGAAAACTATATTGATATAGTAAGAAAAGCAGTTATAGAAAATCCAAAGACTATGGCAGTCGGCGAAATAGGACTTGACTATCATTACGACGGTTACGACCGTGAAAAGCAGATTGAAGTATTTGAAAATCAGATTATTCTTGCAAAGGAGCTTGATATGCCGGTAATAGTCCATAGCCGTGACGCTACGGAAGATACTCTTAATATCCTGAAAAAATACAGACCGTCCGGAGTACTGCATTGTTTCAGCGGCTCGGCGGAAACCGCACGGGAAATTATAAAGCTTGGTATGTATATAGGCTTTACCGGAGTTATAACGTTTAAAAACGCTAAAAAAGCATTGCGTTCCCTTGAAGCCGTGCCTGCGGACAGACTTCTGCTGGAAACGGACTGTCCGTATATGTCGCCAGTGCCGTTCCGTGGAAAACGTTGCGACAGTTCAATGATAGTCCATACTGCTGAAAAAGCCGCAGAAATAAAGGGACTTCCGGTGCAGGAGCTGTTGGACATAACCTGCCGTAAAGGTATGGAACTTTACAGAATACAGGGTGATTGACTATGTATTATTGTTGCGGAATTACCGACAAGGGTGTGATGTCACATAATGAGGACGCATTTATTATTGGAAAAACTGTGGTTGATAATGGCGTTTCCGAACAGAAAATTGAAGCCCCTTTTATAGCGGCGGTGTCGGACGGCGTTTCGGGTGAGAAGTCCGGAGAATTTGCGTCACGTATGTGTCTGGAGTACGTCAGCAATATTGATTTTTCAGGAAATATAAGCGATTCTCTTATTGAGGTACACAATACTATTGCGGAATACAGTATCAATAATCCGGACTTGCGCAATATGCAGGCTACTTTATGCGGACTTTTTTTCAATGAAAACGGCAGTATAACGGCGTTCAATGCAGGAGACTCCAGACTGTACCGTTTCAGGGGAGGTCGCATAAATCAGATTTCCCGTGACCAGTCGCTTGTACAGCTTATGTATGAGGAGGGGTCTATAACTCCCGAACAGCGTAAGACGCACATCCGGCGGAATATAATTTTTCCGGTATTCGGAAACGTTGATACACTTCCGCAGATAGACCTCATACCCATTGAAGACGGTATGCAATATGGTGACATACTGCTGTTGTGTACGGACGGACTTTCGGATTATGTATCGGCTCTTGAAATGGAGGAGATACTTGAAATGCCTATAAGTCTGCATAAACGTCTCAGTCTGCTTGTCCGGAAAGCACTTGCAAATAACGGCACTGACAATATTACAATTATAGCGATAGTATATTTTGACTGAACAAAAATACCGCCTGCAAAGACGGTATTTTTTTATTTATTCCGGAAGCTGGTCTGTACAATCCCATTCAGTAAGGAGTTCTTTCAGATTTCCGTATACATAGGGGTCACTCATATCAAAAATCCAGCTTTCTCCGGTTTTGAGTTCAACTGCTTTCCGTATGTTGTTTTTTGACCATTCAGCAGGGATTTTGTTAATTAGTTCTTTTGCATAGGAGATAAGCATTATATTTGACGCATCACATATAAATGCTAATAATTGGTTGAATATCAATATAGCCTTGTTTTCCGGAATATAGGGATTATTTCTGGATTTCCGCTTATTTCCGGATAAAACCTGTTGATTGATTCATCTATCATTGTTTCATAATGAGGTTTTTCCAATACTGACACCTACTTTTTATTCTGCTGTTTTTATGCCGTTGAGGATTTCCTCATTCCACGAAAGGTTATTGCGGTTTAATATTCCGAAGCTTGATTCACCGGAAGACTTGCCGTTGTCCCATATAAAGCACTTTATGCCGTTTGCTCTTGCGGACGATATATAATAGTTGTAGTATTCTGAACGTGTGGCGTTGTCGGTAGCGTTTACGCAGCCGAACTCTCCTATAATAACCGGAGTGCCTTTGTCAATGAATTTTTCTTTAAGTTCCGCAAACTTATTGTCAAGTTCGGATTTTCCGTCATCTGTGAAAGTACTGTCTATACCCTCTGAAAACTTCCAAGGCGCATAATAGTGTACTGAAACTATAATATTATTGTCGTCCGGAATAATAACATCATCAATGGCAGAGGTTTCGGCGGACGCTGCGTAAGACGTTATAATCAGAGTTCTTTCGGAATTGTTTCCGCCTGTTGCCCTGACGGTTTTTACAAAGTCCTGTTCATACTTGTTTATGACGGTTCTTTCCTCCGGAGTACCGCCCATCCATTCGTTTTCACTGTTAATGGTTCGAGGTTCGTTCATTCCCTCAAATAATAGTCTGTCATCGTAGTCGCTGAAACGTTCAGCAATCTGCTGCCATATAGCGCAAAGCTTCTGACTATCCTGAGAGTATTCGCTTTCAGTCGGATTGAACCATATATAGTCATCGTGGTGCATATTCAGTATTACAAACATATCGTTATTGTACGCATAGTCAACGACTTCCTGTACACGGTCAAGCCATTCCGTCTGAATAACATCACCTGTCATATGTTCGTCCCACGTTACCGGAATGCGTACAGCGTTGAAGCCTGCATATTTAACGGCTTTTATAATTTCCTCAGTAGTTTTTACGTTGCCCCACGAGGTTTCAGTGGAGACTTTTTGGTGACTGCTGTCGTAGCAGTCAAAGGAGTTGCCCAGACACCAGCCGACGTTTATAGCTTGTGCAATCTGGGCGGAGGTTCTGAAACTTCCATTTTCTGCAACTACCGGGTCATCATTGTCAAGGTCTGGGGTTTCAGAAGTAACCGCCGGTGTACCGCTGCCGAGACTGTATTTTACTTCAACTGAATCAAGCGTAATTTCAGGTTGATTGCTCCACCAGTAACCCAGCATAATTTCGCCGTTTTCTGAAACAAGGTTTTTAGCCTTTTGCGGCACGAACCAAGTCAATGACAGGTTTGAGCCGTCCGTAAACACTGAGGTGTCCGGTGACTGGTAGTTTCCGGCAGAGGACTTGTAACCGAAAGCTCCGGTAAACTTTCCGAAACCGCCGGAGGAGCTTATATTAAAGGTTACTGTCTGCGGAATGGTATTTTCAGGCATAAAGTCAGATGTTTTTATCCTTAACATATTTTCGTCGTCATTGAATTTGATACTCTGTCCGATTTCCTGAGAGACAGTACCATCAACCGGCAAATCCCTTGTGCGTGTGTAGGTACATATTATGTTTTCAACCTTTATACTGGAAGTGTTTCCCCACCAGTAACCGAAAAGCACTTCGCCGTCTGCTGATACTGCTTCACTTACGTCTGCCGGAACATCCCATTTTATTTCGCCGTAAGTTCCCTGAGTTGACGCCGTGAAGTCCGGAGACTGATACCAGCCCTTGTCGTCTGTCGGGAAGTCCTCATTTACGGAAATACCGCAGCCGCCTTTAAACTGTCCTATGTCAAGACCGTCATCGGAATATATTACAAACGTAAATGATTTTATAATATCGCCGTCTTCTATGAACTCCGACAGTGGCATTTTAACTGTATTCTTGCCGTCTGTTTTCTGGATAACTTTGTCTATGGTATATTGTGTGCCGACTTCAGCGGAAACCGTCTCAACCGGACTTACGTGCAAAGTTGTTGGGTCTTCGGCGATTTCCTCTGTAGTAGTTTGTTTTTCTGCCGTGTAAGCCTTTGTATTGAAAGTTGACTGCACATAGCCGTCTGACTTGTTTTTGTTTTCGCAGGCGGTGAAAGTTACCGTCATAACTGCTGTTGTGAAAAGCGTTGTTAATCTGTTATTCATGACCTTTAAATGTCCTTTCTGAGTTTTTGATTGTATGTTACAACTATTATAT
>CAMWRL010000050.1 GCA_947176685.1 uncultured Ruminococcus sp.
GTCCTATGGGCGTATTTGAAAACCCTGTACTTGCTAAGGGTACAATCGCAGTTGCAAAGGCTCTTGCTGAAACAGACGCTACAACTATTATCGGCGGCGGCGACTCAGCAGCAGCAGTTATGCAGCTCGGATTTGCTGACCAGATGAGCCATATCTCAACTGGCGGCGGTGCATCTCTTGAATACCTCGAAGGCAAGGTACTCCCCGGCGTTGCTGTAATCGCTGAAAAGTAATCCAATATCAAAAAAGGGCGGGTAGAAATATTCGCCCTTATATGCAGAAATGAGTTTTAAATGTGAACTATATGGATATGGCTTTATTGTCCATTGATACATCATTATTATGGTTTTCTTACGCTGTATTTTTTATATCAATGCTGACTGCATTGGTTTTTCTGATAAAAACGATAGGAACAATAAAAGAATATAATAAAGCTAAAAAAATCTATCCTGAACGTATTTCAGTACTGAAAAAAGAACTGAAAAAATATACCATTATTCTGATTTCTGTTCTTATATTCGGATTCGGACAATTATTCGGTGTTTTTTATCTTTACGGACTCGCAATGTCTGACCACAATTGCTGACGAATATTTTCAGAAAAACCAACATTGATAAATTAAAAGTCTGTAAGAAAAAAATATATTCCACTCAATTATGAAACTCGCAGACAAAATAAAAGAAAATTATTCTTCGGAAATCATGCTGTTATCATTTGCGTGTTTTCTTGCCGGAGTGGTTGCGGGAATACTTCTCGCACCCGTTAAAAAAGGCTTTATGCTGGGCTGTTATAACGGGAGCAACAACGAGGTAAGTAATTACAAAGACTGCAACATGAACACTGATGACGAAGATGATAATATTAATTAAAAGGAGTTATTTAAAATGAACAAGTCAACAAGAAAAGCAATTATTGCTGGTAACTGGAAAATGAACAAAACTCGTCCCGAAGCTAAGGAGCTTCTCGAAGCTATCAAACCTCTCGTTGCCAACGCTGAGGGCAATGTCGAAGTTATCGCCTGCGTTCCTTTCACAAACCTCGAAACTGCTATAAACGTTACAGCAGGTTCTAACGTTAAAATCGGTGCTGAAAACGTTCACTTTGAAAAAAGTGGCGCATTTACCGGAGAAATCTCCGCTGATATGCTCGCTGAACTCGATGTTGAATACGTTGTTATCGGTCACAGCGAAAGAAGACAGTATTTCGGTGAAACAGACGAAACAGTAAACAAGAGACTTCTTGCCGCACTCGAAGGCGGTTTAAAGCCGATTCTCTGCGTTGGCGAAACCCTTGAACAGAGAGAGCAGGGAATTACTGAAGAAGTTATCGCTATGCAGACAAAAATCGCTTTACAGGGTACTTGTCCGAAGTGCATAAAGAACGTTGTTATAGCTTACGAACCTGTATGGGCTATCGGTACAGGCAAGGTTGCTACTCCGGAGCAGGCTCAGGACGTCTGCGCATTTATCCGTAAAACTATTGCAGGACTTTTCAATCAGGAAGTTGCCGATGGTATCACAATTCAGTACGGCGGCTCTATGAACGCTAAAAACTGCGCTGAACTTCTTGCAAAGCCCGACATTGACGGCGGACTTATCGGCGGTGCGTCCCTCAAGGCTGAAGACTTCAATACAATCGTTCAGGCTGCTGTAAACGGCTGATTGTAACTTTCTTTGCAGTGGGTGAACTATCCGTTTGCCCACTGTATTTTAAAAGGTGGAACAGCTATGAAAAAAACTACATCAAGAGATATATTACACGCTCTTAATATGCTGATAGGATTTTTTCTTTTAATGGGTGGAATATGGCTTGTGTGTACGCTCACAATTTCATTGACTATGATTTTTATTGAAATTGTAGTAAATTTCGTTCTTGTAAGCGTTTATGAAAAATATTTTCTGTACGGACGTTTCAGAAAAACGGTTATTACAATGCGTGTTATTGCTGTAACTGCTTTGATTGCTGCAATAGTTTCTCCGATAATGGTTATGAAGTTTGATAAAACGAAACTTCTTTATCCTGTAAAGCGTTTCTGTTACAGTTACGGAGTATATGGTGGAAATAAAAATAAAGTTCTGCCGTTATTTCTGCCGAAAAAATGTAACAACTATATGTTTATCACACAAGGAAGTTTTCCTGCACAGGATTATCACCCGTCGGCATATCTTGCATTTCATACCGATTCCGAAACGCTGAAAGAATACGAAAATCATTTTGATTTGCTTGACAGCGCAGAACACAAAGTTACTCATATGCCCGATAAGGAAAATTATATCAATGATGATTCATGGCTGAAATGTCCCGAAGAACTACCACGACACGTATTCCAGAGGCTCGAACACGAACACATACACAATTTTGAAAAGGCAATTATATATGTAGTACCTTCTTATTACAACAAAGGCTGTATGCTTGACTATGATTCCGGTCTTGCTGTATTCTGGTATTGAAAAAATTAAATTGAAAGGTATACAGCTATGAAAGATTCCACTAAAGAACCAAAGGACAATACATGGCATAGTATCAATGTTCTTATAGCGACTTTGACAATACTCGGCGGTATAATGTTTCTGATGTATACAAACGGAATAACGTCTGTATTGTTTGATGTCGGACTTCCGGTTAATATTGCACTTGTGCTGTTTTACAAAATTTTCAAAAAATACGGACGTTTCAGAAAAACCGTTATTGTACTCCGGATAACAGCAATAATCATTTTTGTGTCGGGTATACTTGCACCGATTACTTTAATGAATTTCAAACATACAAAATTAATGTATCCGGTAAAGCGTTTCTGTTACGGTTACGGAGTATATTCGGAAAGATTCAATAAGGATATTCTGCCCGAAAGTATGCCGAAAAAATGTGATGATTATTTATTTATCACAGAAGGAAGTGTACCTGCTCAGGACTATCATGCAGACGCTTATCTTATATTCCACACGGACAAAAATACTCTGAAAAAGTATGAGGAGCATTTCAACTCTGTTGATAATGCAGAACGTCATACAGCACATATGCCAAATCCTGAAGAAAAACAATTTACAGACAAATATGAAATATTAATGAAATGTCCCGAAGAACTACCTAAATACGTATTCCAGAGGCTTGAACCCGAACACATACACGATTTTGAAAAGGCTATAATATATACACATTACAGCAAAGGCTGTATGCTTGATTATGATTCCGGTCTTGCTGTATTCTGGTACTGAAAAAATAAAATTGAAAGGACAGATAAAAATGTCAAAAAAACCAGTAGCACTTATTATTATGGACGGTTTCGGATATAACCCGTCCGACTACGGCAACGCTATTACTGCCGCTAAAACTCCTAACATAGACAAATACAAACAGGGCGCACACACTCTTATCGGTGCAAGCGGTCTGGACGTTGGACTTCCGGACGGTCAGATGGGCAACTCCGAAGTCGGTCACACAAACATCGGAGCAGGCAGAATCGTTTACCAGATGCTCGTTAAAATCTCAAAGGACATAAAGGACGGTACTTTCTTCAATAATAAAGCAGTTCTTGACGCTATGAACAACTGCAAGGAAAAAAATTCCGCACTTCACCTTATGGGACTGCTTTCACCAGGCGGCGTTCACAGCCATATGGAACACCTTTTCGGTATTGTCGAAATGGCTAAGAAAAACGGTCTTGACAAGGTTTATATACACGCATTTCTTGACGGTCGTGATGTGCCTCCGTCATCTGCCGCTGAATTTATGGAACAGACAGTTGCAGAACTTGACAAAATCGGTCTCGGAAAAATCGCAACTATTTCCGGACGTTTCTACGCTATGGACAGAGACAATGCATGGGACAGAGTTGAAAAGGCTTATTCTGCAATGGTCTACGGCGAGGGCATTAATGAAAAGTGTCCCGTACAGGCTATTAAAAACTCTTACGAAAACGGCGTTACAGATGAGTTTATGCTTCCGACAGTAGTCGAGGGCGGCGAACAGATTAAAGCAGATGACAGTGTTATTTTCTTCAACTTCCGTCCCGACCGTGCAAGACAGATTACCCGTGCTTTTGTTGACCCTGAATTTACAGGCTTTGAAAGAAAGAACGGTTTCTTTAATGTTCACTTTGTATGTATGGCACAATATGATGCTTCTATGCCTAACGTTACAGTTGCATATCCGCCGGAACAGCTTACTATGACTATGGGCGAATACCTCAGCAAGTCCGGCAAAACTCAGCTCCGTATTGCCGAAACTCAGAAATACGCACACGTTACATTCTTCTTCAACGGCGGCGAAGAAAAGCAGTTTGAGGGTGAAGACAGAATACTTATAAAGTCTCCGGACGTTGAGACTTTCGACCTCAAGCCCGAAATGAGTGCTTACGAAGTCTGCGATGCTGTTGTTGACGCTATCAACTCCGACAAGTATGATGTTATCATTCTCAATTACGCTAACTGCGATATGGTTGGTCATACCGGAATTTTTGACGCTGCTGTTGCCGCTGTTGAAGCCGTTGACACCTGCGTGGGTAGAATGGTTGACGCTATTCTTGCAAAGGGCGGTGCTGCTCTCATCACGGCAGACCACGGAAACGCCGACAAGATGTACGAACCTGACGGCAGTCCATTCACCGCACACACAACTAACCCTGTACCGCTTTTCTGTGTGGGTTACGACTGCGAACTCCGTGAGGGCGGTGTACTGGCAGACCTTGCACCGACTATGCTTGAAATTCTTGAAATGCCCCAGCCTGCTGAAATGACCGGCAAATCCCTTATCAAAAAGTAAACAGAAAAACAGGCTGACATACGTCAGCCTGTTATTATCGGAGGTATAAATATGAATCCATTAGCTTTAGTGAAATTAAAACCCCTGCTCAAAAAATTCAAGGAAAGTCACCCTAAATTTCTTATGTTCGTCCGCAAGGCTCTCAAAGAAACCGATGAGGGCAGTATCGTTGAAGTGAAGATTAAGACTTCCGAAGGCAAGGAGTACTTCACTAACATTAAAGTGTCCGCAGACGATATGGAGCTTGTAAACGAAATGCGGAACTTTCTGCACTCCTAAAACTCTATTCCCAGCCGTGCCGGAACGCCTTTTTCGTAAGGATTCCGCACGGACGTTATTTCACTGATATAGTCTGCATTGTTTATGAATAATTCTGCCGGATTCCGTCCCGTCAGAATTATTTCCCTGTCCGTATCAAGTATGCGGTTTCCGGCATAATCCTTGTCAAGCATATTCTTGTTGTAAGCGTCAAGAAATTCATCAAGTATTATCATATCTGCATCTGTTCCGAAAGCTTTTTCAAGTATATGGTTATGTCCGGAAGTCACAACTGACTTTTCCGTATCGCTCATCTGAAAGCTGAATTTATTACATTCTTCGCAGCATATATATTCTATATTGTCAATCTGACTGAGTATCTTTACTTCGGACGAACTGCCGTTTTTCAGAAACTGCACAAAACAGATTTTCTGACCTGCTCCCGCTGCCCGTATCGCAAGACCTATGGCGGCGGTTGTTTTTCCCTTGCCGTTTCCGTGATAAATGTGTAAAATATTTTTCACCTGCCTTGACAAATTGGTTTTATGGTATTATAATATTTCTATATTTTTTTAAGAGGTGTTGCAAAATGTCTTCGGTTATATTTTTTGACATTGACGGTACTATTGCTACGGAAGACGGCAGATTTCATATTCCGGACAGTACCCGTGAAGCTATTGCCCGTACCCGTAAGAAAGGTAATTTTACTTTTATAAACAGCGGTCGGACTGTATTCAACATAAATCCCGAAATCCGTAAGCTTGGTTTTGACGGGCTGATATGCGGCTGCGGTACATATATCGAATATGATAATAAAATACTTCTGCATAGTACGCCGAAAAAGAGTTTCTGCCGTGAAATAGCTTCCCTTATGCGGAAATGCCGTGTTACTCCTGTTTATGAACACAGTGACGGATATTTTTTTGATGACAAGGCTGTCGGGAATCCTCTGCTTGACGACTTTATGGTTAATTTCGTTGATGACGGCATTGACGTAACCGGAAGAACTGATGATGATGATTTTATTTTTGACAAGTTCGTTGTCTGGACTAATCCGGAAAGCGATACGGAACTTTTTTTCAGGGAAACCAGTAAATATTTTTCAGTAATAGACAGGGGAAACGGTTTTTATGAAAATGTTCCTCTTGGTTACACAAAGGCTACTGCTATTGATGTCATTCTCAAAAAACTTGATATTCCTGTTTCAAATGCCTACGCAATCGGCGACAGTATGAACGACCTGCCTATGCTGACGGCTGTCCCGAACAGTATCGCAATGGGCGGTGCTGAAAAATTATATCCATATGTTTCGTATATAACATCCCCGATTGAGGAAGACGGAATTTATAACGCTCTTGAACACTTTGGACTTATTTGAGTATATCTTTCTTTCTGAGTCTGTCGAAAACTATATTATAACCATCGTTGCCGTCTTTCAGTGAACGGTGTACTCTACTTATGGTAGCAGTACTTACACCGGTTTCGGTAACTATATTGTTGTATACCTTATGTTCGTCAAGGAGTTTTGCTACCTGAAGTCTTTGTGCGAACGACTTCAGCTCTATGCTTGTACAGAGGTCATCGAAAAACTTATAACAGTCATCAACCGTTTCAAGTGTGAGTATTGCTTCAAAAAGCAAGTCCATATTGTCTGATTTTATTTTGTTAATCATATATTTTATACTCCTATCTGCCGGACGGCTTTGTTATTTCTCTTTTACATTTTAACACATTATCACGCAAAAGTAAAGTACTTTTTGATTTATTTTTCTTTCTTTTGTCCAGTCCCTGAAATTTGTACTTGCATTTTGCGGAATTTTATATTATAATATAGATTACCGGCAGCAGCCGGTACTTATAGGATATTAACCCATCGACTGAAAGGAATATGGTGATATTTATGGAGCAGATTACTAAAAACAACGAAATCAGTGAAAATGAAAATGTTTTCTATACCGTTATTATGCGTGGAATGGTTGCATTTCCTGATATGGTTCTGCACTTCGATGTGGCACGAGAAAAGTCAATCAATTCAATTAAGTCCGCCCTTGAGGGAAACGGGAAAATATTCCTTGTTGCGCAGCAGGATGTCTATGTTGACAGTCCGGAAGCTTCAGACCTGTATAGGACAGGCGTTGTTGCTGAAATAAAACAAGTACTCAGACTGCCTGAAAATATTATGAAAGTTCTCGTAAAGGGAGTGTATAAAGCCCGTCTGGTTGACCTGATTGACGACGGCGAGAAGGTAATGTCAGTAGTAAAACGTCTTCCCTCCCATTCACGGGCAAAGGTCGACCCTACAGACGCAGAAGCCCTTATGCGGTCAGTCAAAGGTGCTTTTGAAAAATATGCTTCGTTTTTTCCGAAAATGCCGCAGGAACTTATAATGTCCGTAATGACGCAGGAAAAACCTGAAAAGCTTTTTCAGCTGATTGCTTTCAACTGCACAATAGGTTACAGGGAAAAACAGGAACTTCTTGAGGAAACAAACATTCTTAACCGTCTTGGTATGCTGGTTGCTTTTCTGAGTACTGAAAATGAAATACTTGAAGTTGAGCAGGAAATAAATGAACAGACTCAGGAAAATATGGACAAGAACCAGAAAGAATATTTCCTCCGTGAACAGATGAGAGTTATTCAGGAACAGCTCGGTGAAAGTGACAGCGAGGAAAATTTCAGATATATGTCCAAAGCAATGTCAATTGAATGTGACGAAAAAAGCCGTGATAAACTTCTGAAAGAAATCGAAAAATTAAGTAAAATACCTCCCTATTCTCAGGAAGCTTTCGTTATACGCAATTACCTTGACTCTGTTTTTGAGCTTCCGTGGGGCAAGTACTCAAAAACAAAGGTTTCACTTGCAAAGGCGGAAAGCATTCTCGAAAAAGAACACTACGGACTTAAAAAAGTCAAGGAACGTATACTTGAATTTCTTGCTGTCTATATGCTCAACCCCAAAATAAAGGGACAGATTATCTGTCTTGCAGGACCTCCCGGAATCGGCAAGACTTCAATTGCAAAGTCAGTCGCCAAGGCTATGGGAAGAAAATATGCAAGGGTTTCACTTGGCGGCGTGCGTGACGAAGCTGATATAAGAGGTCACAGAAAAACTTACATAGGAGCAATGCCCGGACGTATCATTACGGCTATGCAGCAGGCAGGCGCTTGTAATCCGCTGATACTTTTTGACGAAATAGACAAGTTATGCAGTGATATAAAAGGCGACCCGTCTTCTGCTATGCTTGAAGTCCTTGACAGTGAGCAGAATAACGCATTCCGTGACCACTTTATCGAAATCCCGTTTGACCTCAGCAAAGCAGTATTCATTATGACGGCAAACAACGTTTCTGCAATCCCTGAGCCGCTTCTTGACCGTATGGAAGTTATTGAACTTTCAAGTTATACCGCAGAAGAAAAATTCCATATTGCAAAAAATCATCTTATTCCGAAACAACTTAAAGAACACGGTTTAAAGGCTTCAAATCTCAGAATTACAGACAATGCGCTGAATGATATAATACAGTTCTATACCAGAGAAGCCGGAGTGCGTTCACTGGAAAGGGTTATAGCCAAAATCTGCCGCAGGACTGCAAAGAAAATCGCCTCCGGAGAAGTAAAGAAAGTTACTGTAAAACCGGACGTTATTCAGGAATATCTTGGAATCAGAAAATATTCCGCTGATGTTGTCTCAAAAGAAAATCAGACCGGTGTTGTCAACGGTCTGGCGTGGACTTCCGTAGGCGGTGTTATAATGCCTCTTGAAGTTCTGGTTATGGACGGTTCGGGTAAAACAGAAGTTACAGGCTCGCTCGGAGACGTAATGAAAGAAAGTTCAAGGATTGCCGTAAGCTATGTCAGGAGCATTGCCGAAAAGTACAGCATAGACAAAGAGTTTTACAAGAAAAATGATATTCATATACACGCACCCGAAGGAGCAGTTCCGAAAGACGGTCCATCAGCAGGCGTTACAATGACTACGGCTCTTGTCTCTGCACTGTCCGGAATACCAGTCCGTGCGGACGCTGCAATGACAGGCGAAATAACTTTACACGGAAAAGTCCTTGCAATAGGCGGTCTCCGTGAAAAGACAATGGCGGCTTACAAGGCAGGCATTAAAACCGTAATTATTCCGGCTGCCAACAAACCAGACCTTGAAGAAGTCGACCCCGTTGTAAAAGACAGCATGGAGTTTATATACGCCGAAACTATTACAGACGTTCTTGAAAACGCACTTATAAGACAAGGGGGCAGCGAATGAAACTGAATTACAATAAAGCTGAGTTTTTCGCATCATACGGAACTTTTTCACAGATTCCGGAATCAGATAAGATTGAAATAGCTTTTGCCGGACACTCAAATGTCGGTAAATCGACTCTTATCAATAAGATTTTCAACAGAAAAAATCTTGCCCGTGTAAGCTCCGTCCCCGGAAAAACAGCTACTATAAACTTCTATAAACTCGAAGATATATATTTCGTTGATCTGCCGGGGTATGGTTATGCGAAAGTCTCCAAATCAGAAAAAGAACGCTGGTCGGGTCTGATAGGCGGTTATCTGGAATCTGACAGGGATATACGGCTTGTGTTTATGCTGATTGATATGCGCCACGCTCCCACTAAAGACGATGTACAGATGGTAAACTATCTCATAGATACCGAAACGCCATTTGTAATCGTTCTGACGAAAGCCGACAAACTCAATAAGTCCGAACGTGAAAAACGTCTCAGGGCTTTTGAGAATGAAATACCATGTTTCAGTGACATACATTCAATACCGTTTTCATCACAGACCTTTGAAGGTGTGGAAGAACTCAGGCAGATTGTTGAAGATGTCACCGAAAACGACTAATGAAAGGATTGTTGAATATGTTTGTATCTGAAAATCTGGGAATCAACGAAAAGGGCAACCTTACAATCGGCGGTACTGATACCGTTGAACTCGCAAAACAATATGGTACACCGCTTTACGTAATGGACGAGCAGGCAGTCCGCAAAGCCTGTCAGCGTTTCAAAAACAGTATCGACAAGTACTACGGCGGCAACGGTCTTGCGTGTTATGCAAGCAAGGCGTTTTCCTGTCTGGAAATGTGCCGCATAGTTGCCAGTGAGGGTATGGGTCTTGACGCTGTTTCAATAGGCGAACTCTATACCGCTGTAAAGGCTGGTTTTGACGTATCAAAGATTGGTTTCCACGGCAACAATAAAACCAATGAGGAACTTGAATACGCCGTTGATGTGAAAGTCGGACATATTATTGTCGATAATATTTCCGAACTGCTCAGACTTGAGGAAATCGCCAAAAACAAAAACGTTAAACCGGATATAATGTTTCGTATCAAACCCGGCATTGACGCACATACACACGACTTTGTAAAAACAGGTCAGATTGACAGTAAATTCGGTTTTGCACTTGAAACAGGAGAAGCTTTTGAAGCAGTAAAACAGGCGGTAAATTGCGAAAACGTAAACCTTATGGGACTTCACTGCCATATCGGTTCGCAGATTTTCGATATTGCCCCCTTTGAAGAAGCCGCCAAAGTTATGCTTAACTTCATTGCAAAAATAAAGAACGAACTCAATTATGAAATCAAAGGTCTTAATTTGGGCGGCGGTTTCGGTATAAAGTACCTCAATCAACACGACCCTGCACCGTTTGAAACTTATATGGAAAGAGTTTCAGAAGTAGTTAAAAACACCTGCTCTGAATTGGGAATTTCTCTGCCGTACATATTTATTGAGCCGGGACGCTCGATTGCCGCACCTGCCGGAATAACTCTCTATACAGTCGGTGCAAGAAAGGAAATTCCGAATATCCGCACTTATGTATCAATTGACGGCGGTATGGCTGATAATCCGAGATATATTCTTTACCAGTCCGAATATGAAGCAGTTGTTGCAAACAAGGCAGGAGAAGAACGCAATGAAAGAATAACGCTTGCCGGAAAGTGCTGCGAAAGCGGCGACTTAATCGGTGAAAATATGCCCCTCCAACACGCCGAATCAGGTGACATTATAGCCGTTTGTGCAACAGGTGCTTACAACTATTCAATGTCGTCCAACTATAACAGACTTCAGAAACCCGCTGTTGTTTTCGTGAACAACGGCGAGTCGAGAATTGCCATAAAGCGTGAAACTCTTGATGACATTATCAGAAACGATATATGAAACATCCTAAATATGCAGAAGTGCTTATTGTTGCCATAATAAATGAGGGCAGCTTTAATTGGTATATTCTTGATAGCGATATATGCAGTCTTGACCTTAATATACTGGAAGACGCATATCGAAAAAAAGGATATGATTTTGTCATAGATGAAAGTTACAGATTTGGTATAAGAGTTGTTGACGAAAAAACAAAAGATAAATTTCTGGAAAATATAAAACCGTTTCTTATATCTACGTCCGGATTAAAAAAGATGATGTCCGAAGAAAAAGACCCCGAAGAACTATACTACGCATATCGTCCGACAATACTGATTGACTTTGATAAAAAATGCTTGTTATCATACTATCCTGAATATTGGTCTTATGAAGATTTCGTCCCTGACGGCTGGACGGGAAAGTATCAGTTTTTTGAAGATATTATCCCTGAAAAATTCAGATTCTGGGAATAAAATATAAAGTCCTTTGTACTATATGTATAAAGGACTTTATTTTATAC
>CAMWRL010000051.1 GCA_947176685.1 uncultured Ruminococcus sp.
CCTTGAACTTGCAAGAAACATTGCCCCGCGTTTCACCCAGAGATACGGCGACTTCTTTACACTCCCAGAGCCGTATATTCCGGAAGTCGGTGCAAAAGTAATGTCCCTGCAAGACCCCACAAAGAAAATGTCCAAGTCCGACGAAAACCCCAACTCCGTTATACTCATTCTTGACGACAAGGACACTATTATAAGAAAATTCAAGCGTGCGGTTACTGACAGCGACACGGAGGTCTGCTACCGTGACGGTAAGGACGGAATAAATAATCTTATTACTATCTATTCAAGCGTTACCGGTAAGGACTTTGCGGCTATTGAATCGGAGTTTGCAGGCAGGGGCTACGGCGATTTCAAACTTGCTGTAGGCGAAGCCGTTGCAGACCACCTCGAACCTGTACGGACGGAATTTGCAAGACTGATTGCTGATAAATCTTATCTGAAAAAATGCTATACCGAAGGTGCTGAAAAAGCCCTCAGATATTCACAGCGTATAGTTTCAAAGGTTTACAGAAAAGTCGGATTCGTTGACAGAACATAATAAAATCTACGGACGGAAAAAATTATTCCGTCCGTATTTATACTGGTCAGATTCAACAAAACGCACTATATAACTATATTATATCGGTGCAGGATTCACAAAAATGTAAAAATATCTTGCAATTTATGGTATTTTGGAGTATTATAATATCTGGTCTGTCTTTAAGGAGGTTTTTATATGGTTGAATATCAGCAGAAAGACAAATATACTATTGATGACCTGATTGACATTGTACGTTTACTGCGTGGTGACGGCGGCTGCCCGTGGGACATGGAACAGACTCACCAGTCTATCAGACAGGACTTTCTTGAGGAAACATGTGAAGTTCTCGAAGCTATTGACCTGAATGACACTGAACTGCTCCGTGAGGAACTCGGCGATGTATTGTTGCAGGTCGTTTTTCACTGCCGCATAGAGGAGGAAAACAATTCATTTAAGTTTGATGACATATGTGATGGTATCTGCAAAAAACTTATAGTCCGTCATCCGCACGTTTTCGGTGAAGTGACCGTAAACTCAACCGGAGAAGTCCTCAAAAACTGGGACAATATCAAAATGGAAACAAAACACCAGTCTACTTATACGGAAACCCTTGAAAGTGTTGCAAAATCGCTTCCGGCACTTATGAGGGCGCAGAAAGTCGGTAAACGTGCTATGCGTGCCGGTATGGACTTCCGGAACGCTGATGACGCTATAGCCTGTATTTCTGCCGAAAAAGCTGAATTTGACGAAGCTGTTGAATCCGGTGACAAGTCCTGCATTGAGGAGGAAATAGGCGACCTGCTGTTTTCGTGCGTGAATGCCGCCCGTCATCTCGGAATAGACGCTGAACTTGCACTCAAAAACTCAACCGACAAATTTATCAGACGCTTTTCTGTTACTGAAAAACTCGTCCGTGCTGAAAACACAGATATGAAAACCCTACCTATTGAGGAACTTGACGTTTACTGGAACAAGGCTAAGAATATTATTTCAGAAGAAAGCGATTGAAACATAATTTTACTAATCCGGAGGAATAATCATGACTAAATCTGAACTCATCTCATCACTTGCGAAAAGCATGAACTGCACAAAAAAAGATGCAGCCGCTGTTATTGATGCTACATTTGCAGTTATTCAGGAAACACTCGTAAACAGTGAAAAAGTATACGTTACAGGTTTCGGAACTTTTGAAATCCGTGAAAGAGGAGAAAAAACCTGTACCAATCCAAAAACCAAGGTTAAAATGGTATGTCCGCCCTGCAAGTCCCCTACTTTCAAAGCAGGCAGAAACCTTAAAAGAGAAATCAATAAATGAATCTTTCGGGAACGGGCTGTAACCTGTTCCCTTTTGGTTAAGCAAAGGAGATAATTTTTTATGAGACTGGACAAATATTTAAAAGTCACACGGCTTATCAAAAGGCGCACTGTTGCCAATGATGCCTGCGACGCTGAAAAAATCGTTGTAAACGGCAAAATCGCCCGTGCTTCGTATGACGTAAAGGTAGGCGATATTATAGAAATAAATATGGGCAATAAACCCTTGAAAGTAAAGGTACTCAACGTTACCGAACACGCTACCAAAGAAACGGCTTCCGACAATTACACTGTAATAGAATAAAACAAAAGCCACCCCGTATGGAGTGGCTTATTTTTATATTATCTTGAGCTTCTGCCTACAGTAAATGTATCAATGACGGTCACGCCGTTAGCTTCATAGACATTCATAACTATTGGTACATAAGTTCCATTTTTCATAGCTTCCATTTGTGCCACAGCCTCTTCGGGATTTTTAGGTGCGCCCTTATGAAGCAAATCTTCAGTATACACATAGCCTATTATGCCGTTATCGCCCTCAGCAAGCTGTAAATCCGGCAAATCTTCAACATAGTTTGCGTCTCCTATGCCGTAAGTCTGTCCGTTTTCGTTCACTTCGTATTCGCTGTGAATGTGTTCTACAGGCTGTGTCATCTCAGCATCATAATAAGCTACAGGTGAATCTTTACTGGCATAGACAAGCGGTATCGATACAACAGAAAAACCTGCTGCCAGTGAAATTGCAATTGCTGCAAAATTAAAAGATTTTTTCATAATCATTCCTCCTATACTTTTTTTATAATTGTAACATAGTATGTTTAAAAAGTCAATAATAAAAAATAAAAATTTAGAATTATTTTACAGATATATGTTATTATTCAAATTGATGTATACAACATGACAGAACACTCTGCCAAAGAAACGGCTTCTGACAACTATACCATAATAAAATAATAAACACGGGGCATTCTGCAATGCCCCGCTTTTTCTAACTTTCGTCATAATAATCGTTGTTGTCATAATCGGAATCATAATCAACGCTCTGATTTCGTGGAACGCCGATTTTGCTTACCACCTTTTCCGATTTCTCAATATAATCCGTGCCTGTCTGTTGATACTGCCGTGCCGAATCAATACTTGTCTGTAAACTTTCGCCTACACCCTTTCCTTCCTTACGACTTTGCATATATGGAATAACAACAGCAATCACTCCGAATATTTCATCAACTGCCGGCAAAGCGTCCGGTGCTATAATGTTAGTAACTGCAAGTGCTACGCCAAGACCCTTATGACCCTTTTTCGTAAATATGTATGCTCCGACAACCAGCACAATACAGCCTACAGTATCAAGCAGCGTCAATGCCGCAACAATAAGCACAACTTTACCGAATGAATAGGGTTCAACCTGATTATTCTGGTTCTGATTTTGATTAGCCATAATTTTTCACCACCTTTCATAAGAACTGTTATAGAATATTTGAGCTGTACCTGAGGTTTCTATTACGAAATCCTGTTTTTCTGTTTAAAAACCTGTTTTACAACAGATTTTGCATTTATATTCTTATTATACACTATATTTTTTCTGATGTCAAGTTATTTTTCAACTTTAAAGCTGTTTACTTTTTCAAAATCACCATATACCATTTTATAGAGGTGATATTTATGCAACTTGACTACAAACAAATCGGCAAAAATCTTGCAAGGAGGCGTAAGGAGCTGCGACTGAAACAGTTTGAGGTCTGTGAGCGTGCGGAAATCAATGACAAATACCTGTCCTGCATTGAAACTGCTCGCTCTATTCCAAGTTTAGAAGTCTTTCTGAAAATCTGCACTGCTCTTGAAACAACTCCCGACCACATTTTACTGGGTACTGTCCGCCAAACAGGTTATTCCCGAGACGATGCGGCTCTGCTGGAAAAGTTTCAAACACTTTCTCCAAACAGTAAACGCCTTTGCCTTGCATTCATGGACTTACTTTCCGATGATTTTCAGAATTTGTAACCCCATATCTCTATTATACAAATCGTAGTAGACATATGGTTGTCCGTTCAAAAAAAATTTACAAATAAAATAAAAAATAGGGCATTCTGCAATGCCCCACTTTTTTATTTTCCTCTCTTGCTTGGACTATATCCCCATGCCGCATGATATACAGCAGACATAGCATTCATACAATACCATTTACCTTTATATTTGAAACTGCATAATAAAGTATCTTGCGTTTCCTTTTCACCGTCTTCTTTCTTATAAGTGATTTCAACTATAGTAACATAACCCTCGTCACAGTCGTTTAGTTCCTTCCATATATATCCTATGCCATTAAGAAACTCCTTAACAGCTGCTTCTTCTTCCATATTCAAGCCTGAACCTGACAGGTCTTTAAGGTCTATTGCGAAATTTTCCTTGAATTTCATTTTTTTAACCTTTCCTATGTTGTCAAATGCTGAAGCGGTTTCCTGCTTTACAGCCTCTTTAAGCTGTTTTTTGTCTGTGACGTATGCCTTATAATAGTCCATAACAGCTTCTTCATAACCTTCGGGCATAATTGCAAGTATTTTTGACGGATTATGTTTCTGCAAAAGCTTTATAGCTTCTTTGTTGACGGATTTACCGCTTCCGCCTCCGCCGAAACAGGAAGTGATGATTACCAGAAGTACAACGACTACTGCGGCAACAGGAAGCATTTTTTTGATTTTTCCCTTTGCCTCTGGTGTTGATGTGGGATTTTCAGGGACATTCGCATTTTCTGACATAAATTTTTCCTCCGTATGTATTATTGCAGACTTTCAGGTCTGTAATTCTATTATACATATAGTACCAGACACACGGCTGTCCGTTCAAAAAAAATTTACAATCAAAAAAAAACAGGTACATATAAAAATGTACCTGTTTTCTATTTGGTATTGGTTATATCCCACCGGAACACAACTATTTTAGCGGCTTTGGTGCAGTCAAGCATATTATTATTTTCAAGTCTGGTCATATCAAGATAACGGTAATTTTCTTTTTCTTCGGGATTTTTGGAAAACATACCCTTTATCTTGGACAACTTACCGCCGGCATTTCGTGAAATCACAGTACCTAAATGGTAGTTTTCACGCATAAAAGCTATTATCTGCGCTGCGGTAGTAAGATGATTGTCGCATACATTATAATTTCCGGTATAAGAAGTATCTTCTGCATATTTTACAAAGCACAATATAAAGTCCACCAGATTATGCACACAACACAACTGAAAACCGTACTGTCCCGTACCGGCAACGAATTTAACACCGTCTTTCGGGTCTGTAATCTTAGCCGTAAGGTTGTCAATGAATTTCAGTGAATACACTGGAGAATGCCTTATAACACAGCCTATTATATCCTTGTGTTCATGAAGTTCCTTTACGAAAGATTTTTCTGACTCAAGTTTCAGATTGGCATAATTAGTAACCGGTTTAAGTCTGGTTTCCTCTCTCAGCGGTTCACGGGTCTTTGTAAACTCGTAAACCTGGTCAGTACTCAGCAGTATGAACATTTTAACGCCATTGTTCATAGCGCATTCATATATAAACTTGTCACACTCACCGGAAACAGCCATTTGAGCTTCTGTTACAATAGGTTCAAAATCATTGTCAACCGTACAGGCGGCGTGTATAACTATATCAATCTTGTTTTTGCTGAAAATTTCAGCATAAGAATCCCTGTCATCCTGTGCAGACTGTATAAACGAATAATTGAATTTTCCTTCATTGTAGCTGCTTTCGTTTACGTCAACGGCAATTACTTCATTTCCCTTTTTAAGAAGTCCGGAACAGATATATTTTCCGATAAATCCGCAACCTCCTGTTACAAGAATTGTACTCATCGCCGTAGCCTCCTCTCAAATCAAAATACTTATTATATTAAATTTATTCCTGCTATAGAAATTTGACACATAAGTGTCAGAACAAACATTTTCAATGATTCCATATATTATTGTATGCCTTTAATTGTCCATAGTGCAGGAACAGATTTATTATATCACATCAGAAGATTTTTTGCAAGTCATATTATTCAGACTGAATCTGAGCGTTTACTTCCTCAATGTACTTATCAACAACTGCATTTATAGAGTCATATGTTTCACTCCATGGCGTACCCCGTGCTGTAAGTCTGAGACTGTTGTCAAGAAGTTCGCCGCAGTCCGCCGAAACGCCTTTTGACAGGTCAATAACCGGATTTTTTTCCGCAAGTTCCTGCATACTGTCTTTCATTTCAAACATCTCGTCCGTCCAACCGTAATCGTCTTTCATTTGTTTGTCGGCTATAGCAAGCGTTTCAGCGTCATCAAGCACAAACCTTTTACATTCAAGAAATTTGCCAACACCTTCGGGATTTTTTCCGCCTTTCACAAATGCGTATGCTTCCATTCCGACCGGAATGTAATATTCATCTGACTGCGGGTCTTTCGGCATTGGAACGAAAAAAGCCTCATCACCGAAAGTCTTTTTCCAGTTTTCGAATTTTGTGTAAAACTGGTACAGTCCGCACGGATAGAAAAGAGTTTTACCCTCGTCAATGTAGGACGGTTTGATATTCCAGCCGTAATACTTTGAACCGATTGCTATATAATCATTACTGTAAAGCTTATATATCCAGTTCTGGACACGTTCCATAGCAGGTGCGGAAAGATTATTTACAAGTTTGCCGTTTTCCATACCGACAGACGCTACTCCGGCAGTCCCAATCAATCCGAACTCAAACCACCAGCCGTCTATTCCGTAACGCTGGTTGTCAGTGTCAACGAACTTGTCCAGCATATCTTCAAATGTGTTCCAATTCCATTCGCCTTTTTTGTAGAGTTCGGCAGGGTCTTCAAGACCGGCTTCACGGACGGTTTTACGGTTATAAATCACTCCGCAGTTGTCACCGGAAATACGTGTTGCGGTAATATAATGACTGCCGTTCAACACAAAGCTGTCGTTAAGTTCACGTACATCGTCCCATAACGGTGAATCATAGTTTATATACTCGTCTGACGGAATGAACATTTGCTTTACTGCACCTTTAGGGAAAGCGTCAAGGTCTCCGGCATAAAAAAAGTCTATACCCTCATCGCCGTTTATAGCCTTTGCCAACTGTTCGTAACGCTCATCGTGGGTACACTGATACCATTCAATTTTTCCGCCGTAGCGTTCCTCAAACGCCACAACAAATGCCGGAGTACTCCTACCCTCATTGCTGTCGGAATTTATGTCCCATGTGGACAGCCATTTAATAGTCTTGTTTTCAAGTTCACCAGTCAGCAGTTCGGTATTGTTAACGTTTTCGGCTATAGCTTTTCGGACGGCAGGGTCAATATTGTCCGTAACAGAATTATCAGTCTTTTCACCGCAAGCTATTAAAGACATTACCGCCATTGATAATATAAAAACTTTCAACCTGTTCACTTTATCGCCTCCGAACACTTTTTTCCGCTCGCCGAAAATGCGCAGTTATCACGCATTTTGCAGGAACTACAGCCTTTTTCGCCACGCCGGACGGGATTTTCCGATATTCCGATAATCGCCGTTACGGACTTGGACGGCAACAACAGACTGTTTTCAGTTACAGTAAGACCTATCCTGCGCTGCGCATTGAGGAATAACAACAGATACTTCTGAATATCAATCGGAAAGTCCCCATAGCCTGCGCTGAAACGCCATGTCCTGTAGGGAGCGTGTATAACGGAAAAAATCTCATCTTCCGCACGGTTGCATACCTGCTCAACCGCCGCACTGCACAGACAGTCTACAGCCAAAGCGTCAGCCATATCAGTAACCGCTGTCTGCCTTATAAGCTTATCGGCTTCAGCGGAAAGAGTTGCCGCCAGCACAACGGCTTCAGAACACCCCGAAAGATGTTTTTTTATATCTTTCCCCAGAAGTGGTACATTCAGTCCGTCCAGAAACAGCCCGTCTTCCGTAAAGTCAACAGCGGTTTTCCGCCAGACGTATTCAGGGCGCATACGTTCACGTACAACAGGTTCAAGACGGTCAAGAATTTCCATAACCCGACCGTCCGGAACTCCTTTAACTCCCATATAGCGTGCGGCTTCGGACTTTGAAACGGGATTCAGTTTCATCATACGTTTATAATTCCGGAAACCGCTTCACTGATTTTTCTTGCAACGTATGGGTTATTCATTGTATAAAGATGTATACCGTCCACTCCGCTTGCGATAAGGTCAACAATCTGGTTTATTGCATAGGCAATTCCGGCATCTCTGAGGGCTTCGGGATTATTTTCATACTTCTGCATAATCCTAACAAATTTACGGGGCAGACTTACTCCGCATGTTGTAACCATACGTTCAATCTGGTTCTTGTTGACAACAGGCATTATTCCGGCTTCAATCGGAACGTCTATGCCGGCAAGTATGGTCTTTTCACGGAAATCATAAAAAGCGTCATTATCAAAGAAAAGCTGACTGATTAAATGTGTTGCACCTGCATCGACTTTCTTTTTAAGGTTTATTATATCGTCAATGATTGTATCGGAATCGGGGTGACATTCCGGATAACAAGCTCCGGCAATATCAAAATCCCCGTGAGACTTTATGTATGTTATGAGGTCGCTCGCATGGGGAAAGTCCTTTCGGGGTTCAATGTCGGGATTCCTGTCCCCCCTGAGAGCAAGGATATTTTCAATACCTCTGTTTTTTATTTCGCTGAGAGTTGAGGAAACTTCCTCTTTTGTGTAGTTGATACAGGGAAGATGTATCATAGGTGTTATGCCATTATTCTTTATTTTAGAGGCAACGTCACACGCAAATTTATTATTGCTGCTACCGCCTGCTCCGAACGTCACACTGATAAAGTCGGGTTTAAGGTCGTGAAGTTCGTCAAGAGTTTTATATATAACGTCAACGGAGCTTGTCTTTTTAGGTGGGAAAACCTCAAATGAAAAAACTGTTTTTCTGTCAAATAACTCTCTTATTTTCATATTTACCTCCGGAAAATCAATCTATATTCCAGTCTATTTCACCTTGACCGACAGCCCTTAAAAACTCGTTAGCCTGCGAAAAATGTTTACAACCAAAAAATCCGTTATATGCTGACAGCGGACTTGGATGGGCTGATTTCAGTACAAGGTGTGCCGGATTTGTAATAAACTTCTGTTTTGCCTTGGCGTCACCGCCCCACAACATAAATACCATTGGTTTTTCACGCTGGTTAAGGAGCTTTATAACGTCTGTTGTGAAGTTCTGCCAGCCTATTCCCTGATGACTTTTCGGACTGTGCGCACGTACCGTCAGCACTGAATTAAGCAGTAACACGCCGTTTTCAGCCCATTTTGTAAGCTCGCCGTGCTTTCCCATATTGTTAATGCCTGTATCGTCACGGATTTCCTTGAATATATTCACCAGAGACGGCGGCGGTGCAACGCCTTTTTTTACTGAAAAACTCAGTCCATGTGCCTGACCTTCACCGTGATAAGGGTCTTGTCCGATTATAACGCACCTCACATCATTGTATGAAGTAAGTTTCATAGCGTTGAAAATGTCATACATATCCGGAAAAATCTGTTGTGTTTTGTATTCTTCTATAAGCGTCTGACGGAGTTTGACATAATAATCTTTTTCAAACTCATCTTTCAGGAGTTCGTCCCAGTCGTTTCCAAAATTAACCATATATTCTCCTTTCAATCACTGTCCATAACAGTGTCTTCATAAAATTTGAATTTTACAAGTTTATTTTTTCTGTATGTAAGTGACCCCTGCTGATTAAAAGGGATTTTTTCGTAAGCATCGGCAGAACATTCTATTTTTATGTTCCTGCCCTTGCGGGTCACGAAAGTAAGTTCATAATATTCGTCAACCAGTTTAACATTGCCATCGCTTTCGATTACCCTCAGACGGTCATCGCTTTTTCTTATAAGAGTTGCCATTTCAACGACAGGCGCGGAAAAACTTTTATTTTCAACCGGTTCTTCGTCGTCGGCTTCTTCCAGAAAAAGCGATATAAACCGTTCTAACGGATTGTCTTCACCGAAAGTTATAATTATCAGAATCAAAGCTATGGCAATGGCACCGAACATAATAAGCATATTTCTTATCTCCGGTGACATTGTTATCAAGACCTTTCTTTATTCTGTTCTTATTTATTCTATACCGTTGGGGTTGAGTTTAGTGAAGTTCCAGCTGTCAGCGCACATCTGTTCAATGCCGGATTTCGCTTTCCAGCCGAAAATTTCCTCAGCCCTTGAAGCGTCAGCATAACAGGTTGCAATATCTCCTGCACGGCGTGGAGCGATTTTTTTCGGAATCGGTTTTCCACAAGCCTTTTCATAAGCTGCAACTACTTCCAGTACGCTTGAACCCTTTCCGGTACCGAGATTTACCGGTTCAAAGCCTGTATTTTTCATAGTATAATCTATTGCACATACGTGACCTGCTGACAAGTCCATAACGTGGATATAGTCTCTTACGCCCGTACCGTCCGGAGTGTCATAGTCGTTGCCGTAAACACTTAACTGCTCCAGTCTTCCTGAAGCAACCTGTGCAATATACGGTACAAGGTTATTCGGAATACCGTTGGGGTCTTCGCCTATAAGACCGCTGTCGTGTGCGCCTATGGGGTTGAAATACCTCAATGCAACCGCACTGAAATCCTTGTCCGCAACGCAAACGTCACGGAGAATCTGTTCAATCATAACTTTGGTATAACCATAAGGATTGGTTGCAGAAGTCGGCATATCCTCAGTGTATGGAGCCTTGTTGTTCATACCGTAAACGGTTGCCGATGATGAGAATACGATTTTTTTACAATTGTGTTCACGCATAACCTTTAACAGCACAAACGTTCCGTTAAGATTATTCGTGTAGTATTCAAGCGGTTTCTGAACCGATTCGCCGACAGCCTTGAATCCTGCAAAGTGTATTACAGCGTCAATATTGTTTTCTTTGAAGACTTCGGAGAGTGCATCATAATCGCACACATCAACATTGCGGAAAGTAACTTTTTTTCCGCTGATTTTTTCGATTCTGCCGACTACAGCTTCTTTGGAGTTGCTGAGGTTGTCCGCTATCACGATTTCATAACCGTTAGCAAGAAGTTCCACGCAAGTGTGGCTTCCGATAAAGCCCGTACCGCCAGTTACAAGAATTTTACCCATAAAAAACCTCCTGAAAATTTTTCTATACTATTTATTATATTATATTTTCACGATTTTTGCAAGGTGTAATTGAAAATTTCCTGAAAATATGTTATAATTGGCTGAGTAAATTTTTTCCGGAGGTAAATATGCAGAAAATTCTTGGCAATATGCGAAAGGCTATTCAACAATACGGGCTTATCAGCAACGGGGACTATATTTGTGTTGGCGTTTCGGGCGGTAAGGACAGTATGATTATGCTGAACGGTCTTGTTCTGCTGAAACGTTTCATAGGAATCGACTACAATATAACTGCTCTTACAATTGACCCGCAGTTTGGCGGAAAAGAGGGCGATTATACTGCGGTTGCGGACTTCTGTAGTGAAGTCGGTGTTGAGTACCACATTGAAAGAACGCATATCGGTGAAATTGTTTTTGATGTGAGAAAAGAGGAAAATCCATGCAGTTTGTGTGCAAGAATGCGGCGTGGTGCGTTGTACAAT
>CAMWRL010000052.1 GCA_947176685.1 uncultured Ruminococcus sp.
TATCCATTATATTCAACAGAACGGAGAGTTTATATTTATGAAAAAGAAATTTATTTGTATTGTAACAGCAATTTCCGGATTGCTTTATTCGGCGGTTTCTATGGGTATGACGGCTTTTGCAACGGGTGAGGCTGCAACGGCTTCCGGTACTCAGGCACAGACTGAAACAGGTTCAGTATTCTGGACGCTTGTTTTCCCACTTATAATAATGTTTGTCCTGCTGTACTTTATGATTATCAGACCGCAGAAAAAACGTGACAACGAACTCAAGGATATGCAGAACAGTCTTGAAATAGGTGACGAAATAGTTACCGGCGGCGGTATTGTTGGTATCGTTGTTTCGACAGGTGAAGACACTGTTGTTATTGAAACGGGCGGCGCAAGACACAAACTTAGAATAAAGACATGGGCTATCACTGAAAACGTTACCGCACAGGAACGTGTCAAAGCTGCCAAAGCTGCAACTGCAAAGAAAAAGGAAACAGCACTTGAATCTGCCGGAGTGGTTGAGGACGAACCCGAAAAGAAGAAAAAGAAAAAAGAAGAATAATATAATATGCCTCTGCATAGAATTTGTGTGAACAATATTTTTGTGCGGAGGTTGTTTTTATGCGTAAACGTAAAAGCGTCTGGACAAACAGTATAATTACTATAATAATGGCAGTAGTTTCCGGAATTGTGATGATATTTATTATAACATTATTATTATCCGTAGTTATGTATTATATTCTTGAAGATATGCGTGTATCAAGAGTTTTTTCAATAATAGCAGTTTGTCTCGGTACTTACATAAGCACATATATCTGTTGGAAGTTCCGGCGTAAGCACGGGCTTGCAGAGGGTACTATATGCGGAGGGATAATTTATATAATAATAGCTGTATGCGGATTTGTTTTTTTTAAGGAGTTTACCGGAATAAAAAAACTCCTCCTGCTGACCGTTTCGGGAGCAGTGGGAGGAGTTACGGGCGTAAATTCAAAACGTCCTAAAAATTTCACTGAGTAAACTGTATTTTAATTCATTATCATAAATATGATGCTGATAATAACACCAATGCAGGAAACAGTTCCCCATATTACAGAATGAATTATCTGAAATTTTTTTGATGCCTCAATATTGATATTATATTTTACGGAAGAATATTTCCATGACACTATCCCGAACAGGCTTATAACAAGCGGAATCAATACGGCGGTTATCTTCGGAACATGATTACTTGCACCGCCGGAATCCCATTGTACTGCCACACTGTCCGGCAGTATAATGAAAGATAATACACTAAGTAAAGCAATAGCAAGAATAATCATTTTTTGTAAGAATATTATTTTTTTCATAAATAACCTCTTTATCAATAGTTTCCAGAAGTATCTTCCATCAACATAAATTCTATGTCATAATAAGTTACTTTGCCGTTTTTTTCAACGTGGGCGCATTTTGCCGGAACTTTGTCACCCGCACCGTATTTACTGCTTATGTTGTCATAAAGTTCGTCATAGGTTTTAGTGGGTTTTCCGTCTATTTCAGTAATGAAGTCTCCGGCTTTGAGTTCTGTATTATATATATCGCAGTCTTCGCTTATGACGGAGATATAAACGCCTTCAAAGCCGTCCGGAAGCTCGAAACCAAGTTCACTTTCAATCATAATGATTTTTTCAGGAGAAGCCATATCAATAAGCTGTATGCCTATTCTGAACCGTCCGCCGACAAATCCGGTATCAATCAGTTCTTCAATAATCGGAAGTGCGTCATTGATAGTTATTGCAAAGCCCAGTCCCTCATAACTGGAGCTTACATATTTTGAGGATGTTATGCCGATTACCTGACCGTACATATTTACCAGCGCACCGCCGGAGTTTCCGGGACTTATATCGGCATTTGTCTGAATGCAGTTCATTTCAAAACCCGTTGAATCACTGCGGATTTTTCTGTTTACGGCTGAAATTATTCCGTCCGTCACGGTATTTGAAAGTCCGGCGGGATTTCCGACCGCTATAACCTGTTCGCCGACTATCGCCTCATCGGAGTTGCCTAAAACTGCCGGAACAAGTCCAGTATTTTCGACTTTTATAACGGCTATATCAGTTTTAGCGTCCCTGCCTATGATTTCGGCATTGTATACCTTGCCGTCAGTTGTGTGAACCGTATGAAAGCCATTTTCATCAAGAACGTGAGTATTGGTTACAATATAGCCGTCATCCGAAATTACAACGCCTGAACCAGTCCCCGAAAGTCTGGTCTGGGTTTTGTCGGTGTAGGTGTATATTTCAACTATTGAATCCTTTACGGCAGCAGCAGCACCCTCAATGGTATATCTGCCGTTTTCGTCCACAAAATTGCTCAAATCATTTGCGCCGGCTGGTTTGGTCTGCTGATACACTACAACATGGCTCTGTTTTTTGATTTCGCCAATGACTTTCTGACTGTTGAATATATCGCTTGCGATACCGTAAACTGAAAGTCCTGCTGCAAGTAGTATAATAATTATAAAAAGAATAATTATAAACTTTTCATTGTTTGTATTTAATTTTTTTCTTATGTCGGGAACGGTTTCTGGAATAGTTGGCGGCTGGGGTTCATATCCGGCGAAAAAGTCCTGATAAGCCGGATAGTTGTCATTATTGATTTTTTCGTGTCGGGGAATATATTCCTGTTCCGGAGTGTTTCCGGAAATATTGTTTTCGTTTTCGTCCATATTATCTCCTTTCGTGTGCTGTCAGGAAAGTTTTTGTTTCTGGGGTACTTGTATCTGAAATTCCGTGTATTCCCCGTAAACGCTTCGTACAGCGATATTGCCGTTATTTATGTGGAGTATTCTGCGTGAAATGGAAAGTCCCAGACCCAGACCGGTTGTATCTTTTCCACGGGAAGAATCTGTTTTATAGAATCTGTCAAAAACCTGTGGGATTTCAGAATCTTTCAGACCTTCACCTGTGTTTTTTATTCCGACAACGCACATATTGCCCTGTTTTTCAAACCTGAATGACAGTTTGCCATTGGTGTTTATGAACTTTACAGCATTTTCGATAAGGTTGTAGATAACCTGCTGCATAAGGTCAGGGTCAACTTCGGCTATAAGGTCATCGCCGTCAATTTCTTCTACTTCAATATTCTTGGCTTCTATCTTCTTTTCAAACATAAATGCCGTTTTGATTACAAGGTCAGTAAGGTTTGTATCCTGAAAATTCGGTCTCAGCGTACCGGACTCGAAACGGCTCATATTAAGCATTGAACTTATCAAAATTTTAAGCCGTTGTATTTCGTTTGAGACAAGCACAAGGTATTCGTTGCGCTGACTTTTCGGTATAGTACCGTCAAGAATACCGTCCACAAAACCGCCTATTGTAGTTATGGGTGTGCGGAGTTCGTGGGAAACGTTGGCTATAAAAGTTTTGCTTGTTTCCTCGCTCGTCTCAACGTCTGATGCAAGTGCGTTTATATATTTTGCTGTTTCTTCTGGAAATACCATATTATCAGTCCGGAGCTTTTCAGTAAAGTCCCCCTGCGAATATTTTTTCAGTATTCTTGTCACATCGTCCGTGTGCTGAGTGTATCTGCGGACTTTCTTTTTCATAAGCATATACGAAATAAGCAGTGCAATTATTGATACGGTTGAATAAATTATGAATATCTTCATTGTAAACATACCTATGTTGTGAGTGTCACCGCATACAAGTATATACTTTTTGTCTGAAATATCATTATATTTCAGTGTGAACATATTCACATAAAGCAAGTAGGGTTCTTCGCTGGAGATTTCCTTTGAATTAAGGTCAAGATATTGTCCGTTGTTTATGTAGTATTTTATATCTTCATGTACCTGCGGAAGATTTTCATTGTCTGCATAGCCCGACAACAGACAGTTTCCGTCTTCATTGTACACGCATATTATAACATTGTATTCTCTTGTGAAAAGATTATGTAATTGTTTTATATTTTCGTTATCCAGACTGCCGGTATTATTATATTCCTCTCGTGTGCATCCTATGAAAAGATTTCCTATATTACGGAGTTTTTCAAGTTCAGTCTGTTTGTACACTGACGAACTTATGCCGATAATTATAATACCCAGAATAATTATCAGCGACATCATTAATAATATTGCATATTTTACAATTTTGTTATATGAGTTATTGCTTTGCAACAGAAATCACCTCTGTTTAATAAAACAGGGGACGAAACAAGTCCCCTGACAGATTTATATTTCCGGAATTATTCTTCTTCCTTGACTTCAAACTTATAACCTCTGCCCCATATAGTTTTTAGCAGCCATTTATCGGAAACGCCCTCCAGTTTTTCACGCAGTCTTTTTATATGGACGTCAATAGTTCTGGAGTCTCCGTAATACTCAAAGCCCCACACTTCGTCAAGGAGCTGGTCACGGGTGTAAACCCTGTTGGGATTTGAAGCAAGGTAATAGAGAAGTTCAAGCTCTTTCGGGGGAGTGTCGACAGCTTTTCCGTTGACTTTGAGTTCATAGCGGGTCATATTTACAGAAAGCTTGTCATAATGTACTTCTTTAACTTCAGGTTCAGCGTTGACATTGCCGGCACGCCTTGTAACGGCATTGATACGTGCTATAACTTCCTTTGCGTCAAAAGGTTTCACAATATAGTCATCTGCACCGAGGTCAAGTCCAATAATTTTGTCAATAGTTTCGCCTTTGGCAGTAATCATTATAATCGGAACGTTTGATTTTTTTCTGATTTCACGGCATACTTGCCAGCCGTCCATAGTGGGAAGCATTATGTCCAGAAGTACAATATCGGGTTTGAGGGCATTGAATTTAACAACAGCCTCTGCGCCGTCGTGGGAAAGAATTACTCCGTAGCCGTCTTTTTCAAGGTACAGCCTGAGTAAATCACATATATTCTTGTCATCATCAACAATCAGGACTTTCAGACTTTTTTCATTTGCCATATTAATACCTTCTTTCTTTTGTTCAGGAATCCACTAATAATATTATACTGCAAATTTCTGGCAATGTCAATCAAATTCTGAAATTATAATAAGAAAATCATTATTTTGTCTGTTTCGGAAAATTTGGTGAAACACTTGATTTTACAGTGGTATACGTGTTATAATATATTCCGGAAGCTGAAAAAGAACGGAGGTTATATTTTATGAATTTCACAGGTGAAAAATGTGTATGCTGCGGAAAAGTTTTTGAAGACGGCGATGACGTTGTAGTATGTCCGGAATGCGGTTCACCGCACCACAGGGAGTGTTACAGAAAAGAAAACCGTTGTGCAAACTCCGCAATGCATGGCACGGGTGAAAAATGGCATAAAACTGTTGCAGAAGAAAACAAGACAGAAAAAAAAATATGTCCGGAGTGTGGATTTCCCAATAACCCGTCAGACTTTGACAATTGCGTGGTATGCGGTGCAGACCTTGACGGAAAAGAAAATATTGATAGTCTTACACCTGAACAGGAAGATATTAACATAAGAAGTAATACGGGTTTCAATCCTGATGAGGATATGGGCGGTGCTACTCTTAAAGAAGTATCAATGTTTGTCGGAACTAATACGTTTTATTATATTCCGATTTTCAAGAGAATGAAAGACTTTGGCTCAAAGATTTCATTCAACTTTACATGTTTTCTGTTTCCGTCCTTTTACTTTGCAAACAGGAAAATGTGGTTCTGGGCAATGATTTCCGCAATAATAAGCGTTGTTTTCAATCTTCCGCTTTACGTTATGGCAATGGCTGAACAGGGTATTTTTACAGACGGCATTACAAGCATTATATATGAAAACCAGTATTTTATTCAAGAACTCGCTTCAATATGCAATTGGGGGTCGTGGCTTGCAAGAGTACTGATGTGTATTTTTGCAAACCGGATTTACTTTAACTTTTCAATGAAAAAACTACGCCTTATCAAGAAAAACACTCATGGGAGAGTAAATCCGCATATGCTGGTGGCTTTCGGCGGTGTAAAGCCCATGAATATTATATTGATTACTCTTATTACAATGTCATTGTCATTGCTGTCTATGGTTGGGATAATTATGCTTCTTAATGTTATGGCTGTAGTATGAATTGATTATTGACAAAAGCACTCATTTGATGTATAATTATCCTGTACATTGAATGGAGGTGCTTTTTTGTTTAAGATAAAGTCCGAAATGTTTGAAGAATCCGGTGAATCTTTAGGGTCGCCGTCATTGCCTGTACAGATATTCTCGTTTGTGATAGTGTTTTTCATAATATATATACTGGAGGCTATTATACCGTCCATAGTGTCCATAGACCCTATGATGCAGGAAATGCAGTCGCAGGGTATGTTGGACGGTACAACGAAAATTACTCTGAAAAATTCTATGGCGGCGGCAACGATAATTTCCGCATCTCCGAAAATCATGATACCGTCATTGCTGTCAACAGTTTTCGGTACAATAACAAGCGTGATATATTGTCGTAATATTGAAGTGCGTCCGGTAACTTCTATGGGAATAAGAAAAGAAAAAATTATTCCTCATTACCTGATGGGACTTGTAACAGGAATCGTTATGATGACGGTTATTACATTGATAAGCGTTGTTTCCGGTGTTAACAGTATCTCCGTATGCAGTAATATCAATTTCGGAATAATACTGCTTTATTTATTGGGATTCTTTGTACAGGGAATGAGCGAGGAATTTATTTTCCGTGGCTACCTTATGACCACAATCGGCGGTCATCATTCCGGAATACTTGCAGTTGCCATAAGTTCCGCAGCGTTTTCCGCCGCACACGCTTTCAACCCCGGTTTCGGAGTACTTTCAGGTATGAATCTTGTGCTTTTCGGAGTGTTCGCAGGTATGTATATGATTTGCTTCAATGATATATGGGGAGTATGCGGCATTCACTCAATCTGGAACTTCATGCAGGGTAATTTTTACGGTATCAGCGTAAGCGGTACAGGTAACACTGAATCAGTTTTCCGTACATCTGCCCTTACTTCACATGGCTGGCTGAGCGGCGGAAAGTTCGGAATAGAGGGAAGCATATTTACTACTGTAGTACTTGCCGCCGGAATTGTTCTGGTATTTCTGAAAATCAGAAAAAATCAGTCACAAAAGGAACTGCCTTAAAAAAAACAGTTCCTTTTATAATGTTTATCGGATTTCAAGTCTTTTGGAAACAGGTTCTTCATGTTTCTTTTTCGGCAGGTCGATTGTCAGAACGCCGTTTTTATATTCAGCGTTGACGTTTTCTGTATCAACGTCCGAAATGTCAAAGCTTCTTTTATAGGAGCTGTAAGAGCGTTCACGTCGGATATACCTGTTGTTGTTTTCGTCTGAGGAATTTTTCCTTTCGGCTGAGATAACAAGATAAGAATCTTTTATATCAAGACTGATTTCATCTCTGTCAAATCCGGCAAGTTCAGCTTCCATAACATATTTGTCACCAACGTCCCTGATGTCTGTACGACAGGAGTTTACCTGCATTGTGTCATTGAAAAAATTTCTGTCAAGCTCATTGAAAACGCTGAAAAGATTAAGCGGATTACGTCCGAATGGAGTTACTCCGTACATAAAAATCGCCTCCGGTTGTTTTTTTATAGGAAGTGCCGTCAGTATTTTATGCCGATTCTGGTGCGGTATGCGTTTATAATACAACTTATTATGCGTATTTTCTACAAAAAGCAACTTTTTCTTCGTTTGTAAATACAACATATATGCTGTAAACTATTCTTATATACAAATTTTGAAAGAATGGCGGTATATATGAATAATCATTTATATTTGTATCCTAATCTCAAGGCAGTCAGAAAAGCAACGTGTTCACAGAAAGAGCTTGCGGAAAGCATAGGCATATCACAACAGGAAGTAAGCCGTTATGAATGCGGCGAAACAAAAGCACCTGTCAACTTTATAAAGGACGTTGCGGACATATGCAATGTGAGTACTGATTATATTCTGGGACGGTCAAGGGACAGGAATGATATGTTGTCAGAAGAGGAATTTGAAATGCTTGAACTGTTCGGCAGATTGTCGGAAAAAAACAGGTCAAAGGTTATCGAGCGTGCGGAAAGTCTGCTTGAAGTACAGGAAAATCCGAAGTGATGAATAATAATATTTTACTTATATTCGGTGAAAACAGAGATTATTGTATGATTCTGAAAAGGTTTTTCAGAGAATACGGAATGAATACAGAAATACTTCCGGATAACGAAAAGCTGATTATGGAAAAACTTTCAGTTAAGAGATACAATGCAGTAATAGTTACGGCATTCTGCGATACTGCTGAAAAAATCGGGATTGTAACTAGAATAGGCAATATCTGTCCGGAAACAGCAGTAGCAGTATTGAATTATACATCATTGTACATGAATTGCAGGAAATTTATTTCAGCAGGTGCAGAAAGATGTCTGATAATGCCGCAGTCCCCTGTAAATGTCTGCAACTGCGTTATGCATATGCTGAATGACCAGTATCTTTATTTACAGGAAACGGCTGATTTTATGGCAAATTCAGGATTTCCCCAGCATCTTAACAGCTTTTATTATTTTTGTGCAGCAACCGAGTTATGTATGGTAAACCGTTCAGAGAGTATTTCCGCAGTTTATAATGAGGTTGCGGAACGTTTCGGGACAAACGCCGATATTATCGAAAGTTCAATAAGGCATTTTGTGAAAGTTTCGCATAAGAAAGGCATAATAAAAAAGTTTTTCAACGACAAGGACAAAAGACCTTCAAACAATAAACTAATACGTTTTACGGCAGAATCAATGAAGGATTTTTATGAAATATTCAAGGACGGACGGGTTATTGAAAAAAATGAACGTGAATGGCAAATGCTGGTTTGTTCTTTTGGAAATGAAATTTTTAAAATGGCTGATTAATTTGCAGAAGGTATCAGAAAAGGCGAAATCATATGATTTCGCCTTGAGGGTCATTCTTCAAAGAACGTGCTTCGGTATTCTGCAACACGGGCTTTATCGCCGTAACAGTCAATTTCAATGATTTCACGTTGGAGCATATACTTGATTGAACCGAATAACAATATAAACGCTATAGCGTTTGTGAATATGCTGAAATATATTCTTATTCCCATTACATTGCCGAACATTCCGCCCAGCATTATGCCGATACAGATGATTACGATTATTTCGTAAGCTTTTTTATCGGGGTCAAGCGTCAGAAACGCAAAGCAGACTGCTGCCGAAAATATCGAATGTATTATAGCAAGAAGTAATGAATATGGTTTATAAAATTCAATCCTGTATGAATTGAGTTCCAAAGTCATCATAACTGCCTCTGTAACTATATAGATTGAAAAACCTATTTTTAACCAGTCTCTCATACGTGCAGTTTTTATTATGAGTATGTCAGCGGCAACAAGTGCGGCAAAACCTGAAAATTCAAGAGTATATGCGACTATTTCCAGAAACTTCACGAAAGCGCTTTCCGGATTGAAAATCAGGTAATACACATAACATACGGCACTGAATGCTATAAACAGAGCGTTTCCGATAAGTCCGAGGTTAAGCCCGAAACTGAGCTTTTTATGCATATCCTCCATCATTTCAGAGCCTTTAACGCTCTCTGCCCGATGTCCTTACGGTAGTGGGCGTTCTCAAAACTTATTTTTGAAACTCCGGCATAAGCGTTGTCAAGAGCCTGCTGTAAATCTTCTCCCTTTGCGGTAACGCCTATTACACGGCCGCCGTTGGTGAGGAATTTTCCGTCATCTGAAAGCTTAGTTCCGGCGTGATATACAAAGCAGTTTTCAACCTGTCCTTTGTCGTCAAATCCGTGCATTTCAATGCCTTTCGGATAACTTTCCGGATAACCGCCGCTTGCCATAACCACACAAGCGCAGCTTCCGCTATGCCACTTTATATCAACCTTGTCAAGTTCGTGGTTGTATATAGCTTCAAAAATTTCATATAGGTCTGCGTCAAGCATAGGAAGTACAACTTGTGTTTCGGGGTCTCCGAAACGGCAGTTATATTCAATGACTTTAGCACCATTCGGCGTAATCATAAGTCCGAAATACAGACAGCCTTCAAAAGTCCTGCCCTCAGCGTTCATAGCGTTGACGGTCGGGAGGAAGATTTTTTCCATACATTCTTTTGCGACATCTTCCGTATAGTACGGGTTGGGCGAAAGTGTACCCATACCGCCCGTATTGAGTCCGAGGTCGCCGTCTAAGGCACGCTTATGGTCCATAGATGAAATCATAGGTACAATGGTCTTGCCGTCTGTAAACGACAGTACAGACACTTCAGGACCTGTAAGAAATTCTTCTATTACAATTCTTGCTGAACTCTTACCGAATTTAAGTTCGTCAATCATGTCGTGAACAGCCTGTATTGCTTCTTCTTCGTTCTGGGCAATGATAACGCCCTTACCTAGTGCGAGACCGTCAGCCTTGATTACAGCCGGATAACTGTTTTGTTCTTTGAGGTAGGCAATAGCCTTGTCGCTTTCTGTGAACACTTCATAAAAAGCTGTCGGGATATTATACTTTTTCATAAGCTCTTTTGAAAATACCTTAGAACCCTCAATTATAGCGGCATTTGCCTTTGGACCGAAAGTCATAAAGCCCTCAGCCTGTAAAGCGTCAACCATACCCATAACAAGTGGGTCATCGGGTGCTACAACAACCATATCAGGTTTTATTTTCTTTGCAAGGGCAACAACCCCGTCAATGTCGGTTGCGGAAACGTTAAAGCACTCAGCGTACTTTGAAATACCGGCGTTTCCGGGTGTACAGTAAAGCTTGTCAACATGTTTGCTTTCGGCAAGCTTCATAATAATAGCGTGTTCACGTCCGCCGCCGCCGACTACAAGTATATTTTTCATTGGGAATAACCTCCTGTTATTTTTTTGCTGTACGGATTTCAATAACAGCCGTACAGCAGATAATCAAAAACGATAATATATTCAGAAACATTAAAATATTCTGCAATTTTGAAACAAGACCAATCACCATAAAATTGTCAGAACAAGTTTCCTGATATATCTCGTCCATTTGTATATAATTGGTAAACAGAAATACCAGAAAACTGATTACAGAATATCTGAGTTTATTTTTGCCTTTCAGCTTTTCCGAAAAAATACTGATAATGCACACTATGATATATGGCAGGATAAATATTATTGAATAGATATAACTCTCGATAAAAAAAGGGGAGAGTTGGTTAAAATATGTTGTGTCTTTCCAGAAATCGTAAGTTTCTTTAAAAATCGCTGTAGATATATTTACATTATAAATATTTATAAAACTGAGAATTACATAAATTACAG
>CAMWRL010000053.1 GCA_947176685.1 uncultured Ruminococcus sp.
CCAGACAACAATAACTCATCATCTTTTATTTATGAGAATAATTCCAGTCCGAAAAAACCTAAAAAACATACAGGACTTAAAGCTATAGCCTTTGTATTGTCAATGGTAGTAGTCGGCGGCGGTTCAATACAGGTCTACAAATATATGAACGCCGACAAACTTGAAGTATCGGACTTCGGCAGCAGCGATTCAGAACCGTCAAGAGCAGTGGTTCAGCAGAATCTTCCCGAAAGCTCGGTTTCTGCAACCTCCGAAAACAAGGACATTCCAAGCCTGATTGACATTGCGGCTCGTGCGGACGCTAAAACACTTCCGGATATAGTAGACACTATTATGCCGTCCGTTGTGGGAGTAGCTTCGACTTTTGAATATACACCGGATTACAGCAGTATGGGCTGGGGATGGGGATTCGGTATACCTCAACAGCCTGAAACACAGGAACTCCCCGCAACCGGTACAGGCATTGTAATGTCCGATGACGGCTATATCATTACCAACGCACACGTTATTTATGACGACAGTACTGAATATCACTGCGGCGAAGCTATTGAAGTCTCGGTTGTCTTCAGTGATGAAACCGAACACGATGCTAAAATTATCGCCTATGATACTGAAACGGATTTGGCAGTACTGAAAGTCAACGAAACCGGACTTACTCCGGCACAATTCGGCAACAGCGAAGACCTGCGGGTAGGCGAACTTGTGATAGCTGTCGGAAATCCTCTGGGCTTTGAACTTTTCGGCTCGGTAACAAGCGGTATTGTTTCCGCCAAAAACAGGAAAATCGACATAAACGAAAAAAGCATGACGCTTATCCAGACGGACGCTGCTATAAATTCCGGTAACTCCGGAGGTCCTTTGCTGAACAGTTCAGGACAGGTAATTGGTATAAACTCCGCTAAAATGTCATCAAGCTACGGCTCGGCAAGCGTTGAAGGTCTTGGCTTTGCAATACCGATTAATGAAGCCAAAATTATTATTGATGACCTTATAAATTACAAGTACGTCAAGGGCAGACCGCAGATTGGTATTACAACAGTTGATGTTACTGAATCCGTATCACGTTATTATGACATTCCGCTGGGCGTGTACGTTCAAAGTGTTCAGGAGGGCGGCGCAGCAGACCTTGCCGGAATCCAGAAAGGCGATGTTATTATAGACGCTGACGGTGAAGCCGTTACGAATGCCAAAGAACTCAATGACATAAAAAACAAACACAAAGCCGGTGAAACTTTTACTCTTACAATTACAAGAGCTGGCGAGGATATAAAAATTGAACTCATTCTGCACGAAGCCAACGCCGATAAAAATACGCCTTTCGATGACGAAACAAGCGTTAATGATAACTGATTATCCTATATTATTATAATTTCTCTTTCTCCTTATTCTTATTAAAGCCGTTCCATTTCCGGAACGGCTTTAATTATTTTTATATTTCTACCGGAATCGCTTTCTCCATTTCGATTGAGTAAAGATATGCCGATTTTACGTGTTTTCCGGTGGTAAGTTCTATAGCCGATTTGTAAAGCTGTATCTGCATTCTGTAACGTTCGGCAAGACGTTTTTCGGACACTCCCCTGTCCGACTTATAGTCAACTATAACCAGTCCGTCATCTTCCTCAAACATCAGGTCAATGATACCTTTTATCATACCGTCGGACTTCCGGAACTTTTCCATTATACCGTTTCCAAGCGCAAGCTCCGATATTGCAACCATAAATTTCCGTTCACGCCATACATTCAGGGACTTTTCAATACGCTTATACAGTGCGCTTTCAAAAAATGCCGTTATTTTTTTCGGAACTATACTTTCAGCCTGCACGGAACTTATATAACCCATACTTACAATACGGTCGATTTCGTCTGACGGATTGTCCATAGCTTTGCCGAAGTCGCAGTACTGGAAAAATGTATGTATTGCCGTACCACGTTCTGCACCTGTAAGTCCGCTGTCCTCCGACATAAACGCCGGACGTTTCAGTTTAAAATCAAAGCGTTCGTCTTCTTTGAACTTCCTCGTAATTTGTGTAACGCTGAGTTTTGCCGGAATTTCGGAAAGACTTTTATCATAATCATTGTATATTATACTGCTTATTCTTCTGCATATAGAATCGTCTGCTTCAACCTGTTTGCAAACTGCCTTTTCACTAACTTCCTGCTCCGTCACTTTGTCGCAGAACTCGTACTCAAAAATCCTGTTATTACAGGAAACAGGTATGCTGTCCGAACAAAGGTCAAAATGTTCCGCAATCTCCTCAAAGTCTGCGTGCTTCATAAGACATAGCCATATCCATTCGCTGAACATATTCACATCATATACCATATCTGTTATATCGCCGCTGAATCTATATTTTTCTGTAAGCTGTCTGACTGATTCAAGTATCCCGTCACTGAACTTGATGTTTATAAAAAGTTTCTGTTTTGCCCTTGTCATACCTACATACATAAGGCGCATTGCTTCACTTCGTGTATCGTTCTTGCCCTCGTCAATAAGCATTTTACGCTGGAAAGTCCTGCATTTACGTACATTTACACGGTCATACAGCATATATCCAACTCTGCCGTCCTGAGAACACATAACGGATTTATGGTCATATTTGAAATTCACATTGTTCTCAGCCATAAACACAAACGTAAATTCCAGACCCTTTGAACCGTGAAGCGTCATTATTGAAACGTAGTCTCCGGAAGATACTGAAACTTTTCCTTGTTTGTAGTCATCGTTTTCAAGAACTCTGTCAATGTGTCTCAGGAAACCGTTAAGACCGCCTGCCCCTTCAACTGAAGCGGTATTTTCATAGTTTTTGGCATGCTGTATGAGTGTGCGGAGATTGGCACGTTTCTTTTCGCCGTCATTGTAAAGCTGCATTACGGAAATAAAATCAGTAGTATCATAGATTTTTCCTATAAGCTCCCCGACAGTCATAGTTACCGAATCAAGCCGGAAACTTTCAAGTGATTCAAGGAACTGTGCGCATCTTTCAGACAGTGAAATGTCAGATATATCATATTCTCCACTGACTATTCCGCACATAATCACAAACAGCGGTTTTTCCCTGTCAAGAGACTTTATAAAGGCTATATCCTGTATTCCGAACATATACATCGGCGAAGTCATTACTGCCGTCATCGAAACGTCAATAAGCGGATTGCTTATAATTCTGAGCAGGTCAATAAGCACGGCAATTTCACGGGATTCAAGATAGCCCGTATCTTCATGACCCTTTGCCGGAATGCCTAATTTTTCGAGTTCGTCAGCATACTTATTTATCATATCATTGTTACGCACAAGTATACAGAAATCCGATGGTGTGCATTTACGCTTTCCGCCGTTTTCCGTAAGTACTTCCGTACCGTCCCGAAGCATTGATGCAATTTTCCTTGCAGTGAAAATCGCTTCCGGATTAGGCTTTTCCCTGATATTCCTCTTTCTTATCAAAGCAGACTGTTTGTCTTCCTTGTCATCACTTTCATTGTCACTGCTCTGGTCTCTGATAAACGATATATGTGTAAGTCTGCCCGAATCCTTACCGCCGGAATAAGCCTTTGCCCCGAAATTAAGCATTTCATTTTCATTATAATCAATATCGCCGCATTTTTCGGACATTATATTACTGAAAATATAATTGACAAAATCTATAACTTCCGGCGAACTCCTGAAATTCTGGTTCAGGAAAATTTTCTTGTTCGGAAAATCGCTGTCTTTGTTATATTGTTCGGAGTATTTCAGGGTAGATATAAAGTTTCTGGGGTTGGCAAGTCTGAAACGATATATTGACTGTTTAACGTCACCAACAAGGAAAACGTTATTACCGTAAAGGGAATTTCCGTTTTCGTCAATGCGGTAGTTTTTTGAAATAAGCTTGAATATCATATCCTGTTTATTATTGGAGTCCTGATACTCGTCAATCATAATTATATCATAAAATTCTGCTGTTTTCCGTGCGGTTTCGGACTGCACTATATAACCGTTGCTGTCGGTTTCAGCAAGAAGCTCCAGTGCAAGGCGTTCGCCGTCATCAAAGCTTATCGCATTTTTAGCACATTTCCTTTCCCATACAATCGACTGGTATTTTCTCACCATTTCCGCAAGAATCTCTGTCACTTCTGCCGACAGTCTGTAGTAATATTCCGGTTCATCGTTCAGTTGGACTGTTTCTTTCACAAGTTCCTTGTACCTGTTGCGTTTGACCTTGTAAATCTCCCTTATTTCGCTGTCGTAATCGGCTTTTCCGGTAACAACAAGATTCTTGAAAGTGGACGCTGTTTCTGTTTCGGCACTGTCCGGAATACGTCCCGATAAAAATATATCATAATATTTTTTTATCTGAAAATATTCTTTTCCGGACTGCTCAAGGGATTTTATACATTGCGGATTGTCCGATTCTCCGCAAAACATATCATCAACCATATCACGGCATTCTCCGGCAAGGTCATACGCCTGAGAAAGATTTTCCTTACACTTTTCAACAAGAGCCTTATAATATATTGATTCCGTGAAATCCTTTTTGTACTCGGCAACCGCAGTATCAAGCCATTTTTCACGGAATGCCACGGAGGAAAGGAATTTATCGGTTTCCGCAATAATTTCCGTCAGTCGCCTTATACTGTTATTACAGAAGTGGTCGTACATAAACGACAGTTTGTCATATTCGTTTTCGCTGTAATATTCTATAAGTTCGTCCATTGCCTGAGCTTTCAGAACTTTATCATCAGTTTCGTCCAGAATACCGAATCCCGAAGTTATCCCCTGCTCCGAAATATTGTCCCTTATGAGTTCAAAGCAGAACGAATTTATAGTGGAAATCCTTGCACTTTGCAGCAATATCTGCTGTTTGGCAAGATGAGTGTTTTCCGGATTTTCGTTGATAAGGTCACGGATTTTCCTGTCAAGACGTTTTTTAAGTTCAGCAGCTGCATCGTTGGTAAACGTTACAATAATCATTCTGTCAGCCCTTACCCCCGAATCGGGGTCGGCGATAAGCTGGGTAAGTCTTTCTGTTAAAACTGCTGTTTTACCGCTTCCAGCTGCCGCCGACACTATAACAGAAGAATTTCTCGCATCAATCGCGTTACCCTGACTGGTAGTCCAATCCATTTTAGTTTTCCTCCTTTTTCTCCAGACGCTGACTCATTATTTCCCTGACTTCTTCAACAGTTTTCTTGTCCGGTGTGCGGTATCTTGTCAGCATTGAGTTGTCGCATATATTGATGTAGTTACAGTAATCGCATGGTGCTGATTTGCCTATACACTGAGGTACAGCCTCAACGTTTCCTGACAGAAGCGATTCTGCCATTTCCCTTAACCTGCCGTATATGTAATCTTTCAGCCATTCCATACCGTCATAAGTTATGCAGGTACTATATTTGCTGATACCATCCTTTGTTGCCGTTACCGGTATAAACTTTCCCTTTATACCGTACTCCATAGCGTCAAGGACTTTGCGCCGTCCCAGAACAAGCCCCGTTGATTTAAGAGCCGAATTAATATTTTCCTGATTATCGTCCGGATAAATCGGAGAATATAACACTCCGGCAGGTATGCAGTCATTGAATATACCGTTTTCAGCGGTTGAGGAAAAAAGATACAGCAGCATCTGTAAATTGATACCGCCTGCAAGATTTTCCGGATTTATTAATTTCTTACTGCTTTTGTAGTCAATAATCCTGAGATATTTTTTGTCGCCTATTGAACAGGTGTCTGCACGGTCGATTTTTCCGCCGAAACGGAGTTTATAGCCGTCCCCGAACTCCAGAACGAGGGAATATTTCTTTTCAATCTCAACTTCAAACGCTACAGGCGTGAAGCTTGTCACCATAAATTCCTGCTGAAGATGCATAAACACTATCAGAAGACCTTCAACAAGTTTTCTGAACATAAATTCAAAACCCGCACCCTTGCAGAAATCTCCTGCAAGTTTTTCTTTACGATATTTTTCCGCACAATCCTCTATACGTTCTCTGAGTTCTTCCGGAGTCATATTTATAAACGTCTGTTTGTCAGTATTTTTCAGAACGCCCGAAAAACATTCATGTATCATATCTCCGGAAATTCTGTTGTCAAGTTCGATTTTTTCACGTTTGCGGATATTCAGAAAATTCTCGCAGAAATACTTGAAATGACATTTGCTGTATTCCTCAATACCCGTTGCCGAAAGTCCCAACGGTTCAAATGATTTGAGATTCTTCATAACGTCCGTACTGACGGTGAAGTCCTGACGGTGTTCGGAACGCCTTGTTACATATTCAATACGTCTTCGGTAATCGGGTTCATTCATAAGAATCTTTCTGATTGAGGACGTATATACATTATTGTCGTTTACATTCTGCATATAGTGGTAAAACGCTGAATGAAGCGTTACTGCGTAGTAGTCAAGCGGAATATTGTCTCTTGTCAGAAGAATGTCATCATTGCCGAACATACTGATTATATTGTCAACTACAGGTGCAGGATACTTGCTGTTGCCGGACAGGTCGGACAACGGATATGTTATGAAAAGCTTTTCAGAAGCCGATGACAGTGCTTTATATACGACAAGTCTTTCGGAAGCGATTATATCCGAAAGCGAACGGGATATTTCAATACCGTTCTGGGAAAGCTTCTGTTTGTCCGCTTCCGAAAAAATCCCATGCATACTGACCTGATTAGGAAAATCTCCGTCATTCGCACCAATCGCAAAGACTATCTTAGGCGCAGAAAGCCTTGCGGTACGTGCAGAAGCCGCTGTTACTGAATCAAGTGTCTGCGGCGGTACGGAATATTCAAGTTTGCCAATCATTGACCTGATAATGCGTGACATTTCTGAAAATGATATGACCTTATCACCAAGAGTTGCCGCCACACTGTCCAGAATGTCCATTAAACAAGCCCATAATCTTTTAAGTTCAGCGGCTTCATAGTCACGGTCAAGCCTAATCAGCTGCCCCATAATACGTCCTATACTTGTTTCGGCACTGCATTCCGCAAGATATTCATAAAGCATTCTGCAAACATCGGCAGAGGTGTTTTTTTCGGAAAGCTTTTTCTTCAGGCTGACAAGCGGATTTATTACAGACTGCCTTATGTTTTCCAGAAGTTCCAGATTATCGTCTTCCGCCGTGAAAGGTTCATTCCAGCTGTTTCCGTCAACGTTCCATTTGTAGCAGTAATTCTCAAAAAGCGCAGTATCAGTCAGCGATATATCAAGTATTCCGCACTTCATAAATCGGAATATATATTCAGACCTTAATTTTTTTGCCGTAAGCAGGTCAAGCAACGATGTGAAAAACACCATTACAGAAGTATGCATTACAGGCTTTGCGATACTCAGAAAATAAGGTATTCCGCACCTGTCGAAATTCTCTCTCAGAACGTCCGCATAATCTTCAATTTTGTTGGATATTACCGCAAAGTCACGGTATTTCAAGTCAGGATTATCACATAAAAGATGTTTTATAGTTGCGCATACGTATTCAACTTCACTGTAAATATCCTTTGCTTCAAATATTCTTATGTTGTCAGGTGTCGGGGCGTTGTCTGGACTGTAACGGACGTTGCGCATTATATGCGTACTGAGATATTCCAAATCAGCTCCGGCAAAACGCAGACTTTTACCGCACTTTACGTTACGGAAGTCAACGTGAAGTTCTTCACATATTCCTGCTATTGTACGGTAAGTATTGTTTACAGTATCAAACAGCGTATATTCTCCGGCGTTTACATCATCTGTACGGAGCGTTATATAAACGTTTTCAGCAGATGAAACCATAACTTTGAGCATTTCCAGCTGGTCGCCGTTGAAGCTCTCAAACTCATCTATATAGACGTTCATTTCCTTGAAAAAGCTTTCACGGTTGGCAATTACTGCGGATTCTATAATATTCTCAAGGTTGTCCTTGAAACCGTATTCACGCATAAGTCTGTCATATTCAAGGTATATTCCTGCAATGTCATTTGTCTTGTCCATAAGACGCTTGTCAAGAAATACAGACTTTTCTGTAAGCATCTGCGGCGTTATCCCCGAACGCTTCATATCATTTATGAGGTCAAGGACTTCTTCCGCAAAACCGTTATAAGAACTTTGTCTGCGGAAGTAATTAAGCATATCGGGGTTGCTCTGAGCGCAGGATATTGCCTGATATACAATAATCATCCTTGCGTAATCGTCTGCATATTCACCGTTTCTGTTTGGTTCGCCGTAAATCTGGAAAAGCTGTCGGGCAAGTCCCGTGAAAGTCAGCGACAAAAGTGAATTGAATTTTTCAGCACCAAGAAAAAAGTACAGTTTTTTGTCAAACTCATATGAAAATTGTTCAGGTACAATTATAATCTGTTTACCGGTACAGCTTTTGATTCTGTCAAACATAAGCGTGGTTTTGCCGCTGCCTGACTGTCCGGTGATAAATTCTACCATAAAAAAATCCCCCTCTGATAAAATATGCATACCGCTTGTATTAAACGATATGCATACTATATTATTATTTAATAACCGTTGCGGTGACACTCAATCATAAGTGCCGGATAGTCAATATAAGCATAACTGAGGTCAACAGTACCGTCAACACCGTCTACCGAACCTTTGTTTGTATGCTGCCACATTCCGTAATAACCGCCATAACTTGGTTTTTTCACATTGAAATGCGCAATCCATACGGCGTACTTGTTGAGGAAATTAACACCGAGTTTATTTTTAAGGAAATTTGCATAGCTTTTTACACCGCAGCAATATCCCTGCTCCTCCATATATGAACAGAATGCTTCTGTAATTGCGTCAATTTCTTCCATACTCATATCATCGAAGCATGCATCTTCAATATCAAAGTATACCGGATATTCAAATTTATAGTCTTTTATAACCTCACAGAATACCTTAGCTTCCTCAACAGCGTCTTCGGGGTCTTCTGCGTAGCTGTACCAGTAAGCACCGCAGTCAATATCGAGACTCTGGGCTGAAGTTATGTTGTAGTCAAAATTCTCGTCTTTCTGTTCAATAAGATTGCCGTAACCTGCACGTAACATTACATAGTCGACTTCACCGGAATCCTTAACAGCGTTCCAGTCAATATCACCGTTCATTTCAGAAATGCTGATACCTTTTTTGCGGTTGTCAGCCGGCGGGTCATCCTGCGGTGAACTGATTATACCGTTCAGGGCGTTATCGTACTCAAGCAGATAAGGATAGTTGACATACGAAACGTCAAGGTCAACGTGACCGGAAATTCCGCTGACATAACCTGTTGACGAATACTGCCACATTCCGTAGGGATTGTAATAGGACGGTGCGGAAACTCCGAAATGTGCAACCCATATATCATATTTTTCACGTACTGACTCGTAAATATACGTATTCAGAAACGATGAATAACTGTATATGCCTACACGATAGCCTTTGGCAGCAAGAGTGGAACAGAAAGCCTCAGTCATTGCAGAAATCTGTACTGCACTCAGATATGTCTGTGAGGGGTCTTCTATATCAAAATATATAGGATATGTAAAATCATAGTCTTTTATTACAGAATAACAGGCTTCTGCCTCTGCTATAGCACCTTCAACTGTAGTTGCGTAACTGTACCAGTAAGCACCGCATTCAATACCGTTAGCCTGTGCCTGCTGTATATTGTAGTCAAATTTCGGGTCTTTCTGTGAAGCATACATTCCATGACCGGCTTTTATTATTGCAAATTCCACACCGCTGTTTTTTACAGAATACCAGTCAACATTGCCTTGCCACTGCGAAACGTCAATGCCCCACGACTGCTTATAGGCAAGTTCGGGATTAAATTCCGGAGCAGATACAGTAGTAGCCGTGGTAGTAGTATAACCCATATGTGCGTTGTATATGTCAAATACATTGAACGGCGGTTCTGTAGTCTGCGTGGAAGTAGTCGTTTCTGTAGTAGTTGTTGTTGACGTAGTAGTTGTGGTAGTTGTTGGTTTCTTTGTTGTTGTCGGAGCTGTAGTAGTTGTTGTGGTCGTGGACTTCTTTGTTGTTGACGGAGTTGTGGTTGTTGTTTTCTTTGTGGTTAAAGTGGTAGTTTCAGAAGTTGTTTCTGATACCGCTTTACTTTCGCCGGATTCTGTGGTATCATATAATTCGGCGGTGGATTCTTCCGGAATATCAGCAGCCTTGACGCAGGACGCTCCCTCCGCAGAAACGCCCATAAACGCACATGACAAAACAACTGAAAGAATCCTTTTATATAACTTCATTGCAATCATTTCCTTTCGTGAGAAATAATAAAGCCGTACCCTTTTAAATATGGTGCAGCCTGATTTTTTTGTGTAACCCTTTTGTAATATTATAGCATATTTTCCTTTCAATTGCAATATCGGGAACGAAAAAAATGTTTTCCGGCTGAATCTTTGGCTATTTAAACGAATTTCGGAAATACATTTCAGTAGTTATATACAATTTTTATAAAAAAGTGAGGAAAAATTTAATGGTTACTTTTACAGTCAACGAAAACGACGGCGGACAGCGTGTGGACAAGTTCATAACAAAAGCCCTGCCCGATTTGCCGAAAAGTATGATGTACCGGCTTTTCAGAAAAAAGGACATCAAAATCAACGGAAAACGTTGTGATATTTCGGCGGTACTGCAAGCCGGTGACATTGTGACAGCATACGTCAAACAGGAACTTTCCGGCGAAAAAAAACACGATATGACTTTTCTCAAAGTCTCCGGCAACGTTGATATAGTCTACGAAGACGAAAATATTTTAATAGTGTTCAAGCCCGTTGGACTGGATTCGCATTCCAACGGCACAAGTACTTCCGACACTCTCATAAACCGCATAAAATACTACTTATACAATAAAAATGAATACTCTCCCGAAACCGAAAGCTCGTTTGCACCTGCGCTGTGCAGCCGTCTTGACAGAAATACAAGCGGTCTGGTGATTTCCGCAAAAAACGCCGCCGCCCTGCGTGAACTCAACGAAGCAATCCGCAACGGCACTATACGCAAGATTTACCGTTGTATAACGGTTTGTCCGCCGCCGGAAGATGAGGATATAATAACAGCTTATCACAAAAAAGACGATACAAGAAATATCGTCCGCATATCCGACACTCCGGAAAAGGGTTTCAGGGAAATAAAAACCGGATATAAAGTCCTTGACCGCAAAAATGGTCTGACCCTTGTTGAAGTGACGCTTTTCACCGGACGCACTCACCAGATA
>CAMWRL010000054.1 GCA_947176685.1 uncultured Ruminococcus sp.
CGGATTGTTTTGTGTGCCGCAGCAAGCCTGCACATCTATGCTCCGGAATTTTTTGTAGAAAAATATAAGCGAAAGGAATGTTTCAGATTGTATAAAGCTCTTTACCGTAAATGGAGACCTCTTACTTTTGATGATGTTATATCACAACAGCATATAACTGATACTCTTAAAAACCAGATTACAAGCGGTAAAACAGCTCATGCATATCTGTTTACAGGCTCAAGGGGTACGGGCAAGACTACCTGCGCCAGAATCCTTGCCAAAGCTGTCAACTGTCCGAACATGAAAGACGGCAATCCCTGTCTTGAATGCGACATATGCCGTGACGCTGAAAACGCTTCTCTTACGGACATCATCGAAATAGATGCCGCTTCAAACAACGGCGTTGACGATATTCGTGACCTGCGTGACGGTGCTGTATATACTCCGGAACGTGGTTCTCATAAAATCTATATAATTGATGAAGTCCATATGCTTTCAACAAGTGCATTCAATGCCTTGCTGAAAATTATGGAAGAACCCCCGTCATATGTAATGTTTATCCTCGCAACTACCGAAATACACAAAGTTCCGGCAACTATCACATCACGCTGTCAGAGATACGATTTCCGGAGAATACGTCCGGCAGATATAGCCTCACGGCTTGAATATATCGCCCGTCAGGAAGAACTTAATCTCACTCCGGAAGGTGCTTCGCTTATCGCCAAGCTTGCCGACGGCGGTATGCGTGACGCTGTTTCACTGCTTGACCAGTGTTCGGTATGTGCGGAGGTGATAAACGCTGAAACGGTTTCCAATGCCGCCGGAATCGCAGGCAGAGACTATCTGTATGAAATTCTTGAAGCAATAGCCGTCAAGGACACTGCCAGAGCATTGTCTGTTACCGGAAGTCTTTACGATATGTCAAAAGACCTTACAAGGCTTTGCGAGGAACTTATAACTCAGCTCCGCAATATAATGCTTATTCAGGTATCTCCGCAGACTGCCGCAAGCCTTATTGTATGTATGCCGGACGAACTTGACAAGCTTGACGGACTGGCAAAGAAAATTTCCCTTGAGGAAGTTATGAATGAGCTTTCGGCATTGCAGAAGTGCCGTGAAAATATGTCCCGTGTTATGAACAGGAGAGTTGAATTTGAAATGACTCTCATAAAACTTTGCGGAAATAAAAATAATTCTCCCGAAACTATTGACAATTCTGAAATTTATGATAAAATAAAACAGTTGGAGAATAAAATAAGCGCATCTGCCGGAAACTTTTCGCAGTCTGCACAGCAGACTCGCTCAGAAATACTGACCGCCAACAGTCCCATTCGTGAAACCGAACCCGTTCCGAATGTCGATATCAAAAAACTGAAACAGGACGATTTTATACCGTGTTCACGCTGGGGCGAAATCGTTGAGGAACTTAAAAAAGTCAAGCCTGACCTTGCCGGTGCTTTGGAAGGCTCTTACGCCGCTACCGCAGGAAACGTTATCTTCGTTACTGCAATAAATCGCTTCTTTGTGCAGATTTTTAAAAGCCACAAAGATAATGCGTCAGTGCTTGGCAACACTATAAGCAGAATCCTCGGTCAGCGTTATGTGCTGAAAGCCCGTTGTGCAACAACCGTCAGCGAACAGAAAAGCATGGCAGAACAGCTTATACAAAAAGCCAAGGAATGCAACGTTGAAACGGTTGTTGACAATAATCAATAATTTTTTTATCTAAAGGAGATTTAAAGCAATGAAAGCAAGAATACCCAGAAATGCAGGCGGCAACGCCCAGAACATGAATCAGATGATTAAACAGGCTCAGAAAATGCAGAACCAGATTACTGAACTTCAGGAAAATATCGAGGAAAGAGAGTTTTCTGCCACAGCAGGCGGCGGTGCTGTCGAAGTAGTCATCACCGGCAAGAAAATTATAAAGTCCCTCAGCATCAAACCGGAAGTCGTTGACCCCGAAGACATCGATATGCTTCAGGATTTGATTATCAGTGCTGTAAACGAAGCTGTCAACAACGTTGAGTCAACTACCGAAGCCGAAATGAGTAAAATCACCGGCGGCGTATCAATTCCCGGACTTTTCTGATGGCTGACCATAACGCTTTGCCTCTTATCGTACTTGCTGAAAAGTTCGCATCACTGCCCGGCATCGGTATGAAAACTGCACAGAAACTTGCATATTACGTCATGTCAATGAAAACATCTGACGTTGAGGACTTTGCGGCGGCTCTTGTCAACGCAAAAAAGAATGTCCGCAAATGTAAGTGCTGTCTGAACCTTACGGAACGTGAAATATGTCCTATATGTTCGTCAGGCGGACGAGACACGGGTGTTATATGCGTGGTCGAAACTCCCAAGGATGTGACGGCTTTTGAACGCACAAGAGAGTATCATGGCGTATACCATGTATTGCATGGACTTCTTTCACCAATGGACGGCATAAATCCCGACAGTATACACATTCGGGAACTGCTTGCAAGAATTTCGCAGGGGAGTGTAAGGGAAGTCATAATGGCTACCAATCCCAACGTTGAGGGGGACGCAACGGCAATGTATATTGCTAATCTTCTGAAACCTCTCGGCGTTAAAGTCACAAGGCTTGCATTCGGACTTCCGGTCGGCAGTATCCTTGAATATGCCGATGAAGTGACGCTTTTCAAGGCTCTCGAAAACAGAAACGATATGTAATCAAAAAGGACGGTTTTTTATAACCGCCCTTTTTTTGTCAGTATACCTGATTGTATATCTTTTTCGCTTCTTTCAGAATATTTTCGGCTTTTTCCGGACTGTATTCACGCCGTACACTCTCCGGAAGTTTCGCCCCGTCAGTACCGCTGTAATAATCTTTGCCGTTTTCGTCCGTGACCGTCAGTGAAGAATATTCTCCGGAAATCCTGATACTGAAAGTATATGAATTGTTTTCATAACAGCAGTCAAGAAACTTTGCGTGAAAATCTGTCGAAAAATCCCAGAATGACGGCATTTCCTGATGTGGAAGAGTATAAGTTACTCCGTTATTCTCAAGAATATAATACCGTTCGTCCGATTCCACAAAACCCAAGTCCGCTATAGCCTGCCCGAAATGTTTTTCAAGTCTGTTTTTTCTGACAGCCCATACAGTACCATAAACCGCAATACTCAACAGCATACATATTAAAATTATACTTAATGTTATGAATACAATACGTTTCAGCTTATTCCATTTCAGACCGATTGCGGCTTTTTCCGAAATTTCATTAATCATTTCCCTGTCTCCTTTCAAAAGAGTGTCCAGCGATATACCGAACTCGTCACTTATTTTAACAATAGTATTCAAATCCGGATAACTTTTTTCATTTTCCCAGTTGGAAACGGTCTGTCGTGTCACAAAGAATATTTCCGCAAATTCTTCCTGTGACATATTGTTTTCTGTCCGGATTTTGCGTATTGACTTTCCTATGTTCAAATTCTGTCACCTCCTCTGACATAAATTATAATGCAGTGTTTCCGGAATGTAAAGCAAACGTTCTTTTACACAGGCGCAAAGATTCTTTGACAGGCGGTTTACAGCCAAAAAAAGTCCTCACCATACAAGGAGAGGACTTTTTGATTTATACTTTTTTCCTGATTGTCCGCTTCACGATGCCTTTCAGACGTTCGCAAGTGTCCTGCGGAAACTCCGTCACAAATTTAACTGCGTGGTCATGTGCTTCTTCCTGCGGAAGTTTCAGGAAGTTATGGAAAAACATATACACTTCAGTGAAATTCGAGAATATTTCATTTACAGCCTTTTCGCCGTCCGAAGTCAGCACAACACTGTTGCAGAAATCCTCATATACCAGACCGCAGTTAGCCATACAACGCAGCATCTTGCTTACGCTCGGGCGTGATACTCCCAAATGCCTTGCAATGCTTACACTTCTTACATATTCGTCAGCTTCAGAAAGTTCCTTGATGGCAATAAGGTATTTTATATGACCTGCACAATGTTTCATTAAAAACCTCCTTTACTTGTCCGAATCAATAAGATGCCAGTAACCTTTAAGATACACACCGCCGGAAATTACCGTAAGTGCCGTTGAAATCCATATAAGCACCGGAATAACTGTATTGTCCATAGCGTTTTTCAGAGCGTCCGCAATGCCTGAATTGAAATCATAACACACACTGAGCCATATAAGTGCCGCAACTATCGACACCATTGTGAAAGCCGTTTTAAGTTTTCCCCACATACCGGCGGCAACTACTATACCGCTGTCCGCCGCAAGAAGTCTGAGACCAGACACCATAAATTCCCTTGCGCTTATTATAATAAGAGGTACTGCCCCCATATTTATTTCCGGAAGCTCCACAAATACCGTCAGTGCCGCAATGACAAGTACTTTGTCAGCCAGAGGGTCGAGGAATTTTCCGAAATTTGTCACAAGATTGCGTTTGCGTGCGATTTGTCCGTCAAGTGCGTCAGTTATCGAAGCTGCCGCAAAAATTACAAGTGCTGTCAGAAAGTGAAACGGTACTTTCCAGTAAACGAAAAGCAGAAAAAACGGAATAAGACAAACTCTCAGTAAAGTAAGCTTATTTGGCAGATTCATTTTTCTATCACCTCTCCGATTAAGTCATAATCAAGTGTATCAGTAATCTTTATTTTTACGTATTTGCCTATTGCAAGGGGCTTTCCTGATGTGAAAAATACTTTTCCGTCTATGTCGGGAGCGTCTGCCGGAGTACGTCCGAACCAGCATTCACCGAAACGGTCGAATCCCTCAACGACTGCTTCAAACTCCCTGCCCAGAAGCTTTTCATTATTTTCGGCACTTATAAGCATCTGCTGTTCCATAATGATGTCCGCACGATGCTGTTTAACTTCGTCATCAAGCTGTCCTTCAAAGTCTGCTGCTTTAGTGCCTTCTTCCTGCGAGTACGCAAAACAGCCCAGTCTGTCAAACCTTGTCTTCTGCACAAATTCCGACATCTCTGTAAACTGTTCGTCTGTTTCTGCCGGAAATCCTGTAATAAGCGTTGTACGAAGAATAACGTCCGGAATTTTGCTTCTGATATGTGCAAAAAGTTTTTCCATACTTTCAAGGTTTCCCCAACGGTTCATACGGTCAAGTATTTCGCCGTTGCAGTGCTGTATCGGAATTTCAAGATACTTTACAAGTTTTTCCTCACTTGCGATAGTGTCCAGAAGCTCATCAGTAATTCTTTCCGGATAGCAGTACAAAGTACGTATCCAGTGTATACCGTCTATTTTGCAGAGACGGCGGAGAAGTTCCGGCAGTTTTGATTCGCCGTATAAGTCCTCTCCATAACGTGATGTGTCCTGCGCTATAACTATGAGTTCGGTAACGCCGTTTTTGGCAAGCCACTCAGCTTCTTTTATAACATCCTCCATAGGTACACTGCGGAATTTTCCCCTTATCTGCGGAATTGCGCAGTAAGTACAGCAGTTTGAACAGCCCTCAGCGACTTTGAGATACGCAAAGAACGGCAGTGTTGAAATAATCCTGCCGCCTGTAAGTTCAGCATCAAGCTTGGGCGCAAAATTGACATATCTTTCGTCTTTCATAACGTGGTCAAGAACGTCCACAATATCCTTATTGTTTCCGATACCTATAACCGCATCTGCCTCCGGAAAAAGTTCAGCGGCTTCTTCCCTGTAACGTTCCGTAAGACAACCCGTGATTACAATTTTTTTCAAAGTGCCGTCTGCCTTAAGTTTAGCCAGTTCAAGAATAGTTTCAATAGCTTCCTCCTTTGCAGACTGTATGAAACCGCAGGTATTTACAACGGCAATATCCGCCAGTCCTGCTTCTGTAACAAGTTTATAACCGTGATTTTTCAGTTTGTATAACATTCTTTCGGAGTCAACAAGATTCTTTGAACACCCCAATGATACCATTCCGACTTTAAACGGCATATTTAACCCTCCTGATTATCAAAATATTCCCTTACAGCACGGTTTATCTCGTCAAACCCGTAACCGTTTCTGACAAGTGAATTTTTGACTTTTTCTGTTGATTTTCTGTCCTCAGCGTCCGTAAGCAAACGGGCGTATTTAGTTTTTATAAGGTACGTAAGATTTTCCGCAAAAGTTTCAGCATATGATTCCAGAGCGTCTTCGGCAAGATACTCGCTGATACCTTTCATTATAATTTCATGCTTTGCCCGTCTGTAACCGTACTTTCTGCCCTCAACGTACCGGTTAGCTAATTTTTCGGCATAACGTTCGTCACTGATTAATCCGCAGCTTTCAAGTTTTTTTACAACCTCAATGCACAGCTTTTCATTCCTGTAAGTCTTTACAAGTTTTCCGGTCATTTCTTTTACCGAATATTCCCGATAGTCCAGACAGTAAAGTGCATACTGGTACGCACGGCGGAAATTTGATGCATAGATTATTCTGCGGAGTTCGGGACGGTCAATTTCCATTCCCTTGCATATCCCGAAGTCCGCTATTATATCGGCGTGGAGATAGAATTTTTTTTCGTCATCTGTCTCCACTTCATAAACAGTGCCTTTGTAGATTTTTACGGAAGTTATCTTCATTATTATTCTGCCGGAGTAAATTCTTCAAATTCCTCGTCCGAATCGTCTGTCAGGCTGACGTCTTCCAGAGCTTCAATCGGTTTGGCTTTTTCAGGTTTGCCAGTGTTCATAATTTCTGCCTGTCTTTCAAGTATCTGCTTTTCGATTTCTTTCATCATTTCCGGATTGTTTTTCAGCAGTTCCTTGACGTTGTCACGACCCTGTCCGAGTTTCTGGTCATTGTAGCTGAACCACGAACCGCCTTTCTTGATAATATCGAGTTCAACAGCCATATCAAGGACTTCGCCTGTACGGGAAATTCCCTGTCCGTACATCATATCAAAAGTTGCTTCCTTGAAAGGCGGAGCGACTTTGTTTTTAACGACCTTACAGCGTGTTGAAGCACCTATTATTTCGCCGTTGGACTTGATAACTTCGCCTTTTCTTACTTCGATACGCACTGAAGCATAGAATTTTAGCGCACGTCCACCAGGAGTAGTTTCGGGATTGCCGTACATAACGCCGATTTTCTCACGAATCTGGTTTATGAAGATTGCCACGCAGTTTGATTTTGAGATAGCACCAGTAAGCTTGCGCATAGCCTGAGACATAAGTCTTGCAAGCTGTCCTACGTGCAGGTCTCCCATATCGCCATCAATTTCTGCACGGGTAGTCATAGCGGCGATTGAGTCAATAACGATTACGTCTATAGCTCCGGAACGTATAAGGGCTTCGGCAATTTCAAGAGCCTGCTCGCCGCTGTCCGGCTGGGAAACAAGTAAATCGTCAGTGTTTACGCCAAGAGCCTTTGCATAGTTGGGGTCAAGGGCGTGTTCAACGTCTATGAAAGCCGCTTCACCGCCGAGCTTCTGAGCCTGAGCGATTACGGACAGTGCAACCGTAGTTTTACCTGAACTTTCCGGACCATAGATTTCGACAATACGTCCCTTTGGAACGCCGCCTATACCAAGAGCCATATCAAGGCGCATTGAGCCGGTCGGTACAGCGTCAACGTTAAGGGTTTCAGTCTGTCCGAGACGCATTACAGCACCTGCACCGTATTTTTTTTCAATCATTTTCAAAGCACCTTCAAGTGCAATTTTCTTGTCGTCCTTTGTTGTTACACGTACAACGGACGCTTTTTTAGCAAGTTCCTTTTTAGCCATTACATTTCCTCCGGTTTCTGAGCCGTGACGTTTCTTATTATATTATTCAGGTCACGGCTTAATATTATATTGTAAAAATTATTCTTACCTAAAATATTTTCAATATCTCCGTGCTGACCGTCACCGGATTCATACACTAACCAGCCGTCTTTACGGAGAGAGTTTTTCCATAGTGAAGTCACTTTCCTGTAAAAGTCCAGACCGTCAGCCCCTCCGAAAAGCGCAAGAGACGGTTCAAAAGTTACTTCTTTCTGTAAGGTGTCCATTTCCTGTTGGGTGAGATACGGCGGATTGCAGACTATTATATCCAGTGCCGGAAGTTTTGCGGCAGTTTCCGGACAAAGTACATCAGCATTTAATATATTTATGTCCGCACTGTTCAGGACGGCGTTTTCACGTATGATTTCAATAGCCTTTTCCGAAATCTCTACAGCATAGACTTCTGCGAACGGTATCTGCTTTTTAAGAGTGATTCCGATACAGCCGCTTCCGGAACACAAGTCCGCTATTACGGGAGATTTCATATTATTTTTCCGGACAATATCAATGACATTTTCAATAATAAGTTCCGTGTCCGCCCGTGGTATGAGAACGTTTTCATTTACACGGAACGGATAGCCGTAAAACTCCCACTGTCCCAGAAGATATTGCAGCGGATAGCCCTCTGAACGCCTTTTCACAAGGGAAAGGATTTTTTCCTTGTCGTCAGGGAAGTCCTCAAAAATACATTTCGTGTCAAAATATGCAGAATCTATGCCGTTATCTTCCATAAGCGAAACGCATTCACGGAAAAACTCATGGTTTACCACTTGTCTTCCTCCCTGTCCTGCGGAATACAAGGTTTCATAGCGGCTATTGCGATTTCAATCATACTGTCATCGGGTTCACGGGTTGTAATTCTCTGCATAGCAAGTCCCGGAGCAGACAGTATTCTTGTAAATAAATTATCGTGATTTCCGGCAAGCCTTATGCACTCATAGGATATTCCGACTATAAGCGGCAGAAGTATCAGTGATGCAAGTATTCTCTGCCATGTCACCGTGAACGGTACAAAACACATCACGAATATTCCGACTATAAGCACGATAAATATAAAACTTGTTCCGCACCTCTTGTGGAAACGTGACTGTTTACGGACGTTTTCGACAGTCAACGGCAATTCTGCTTCGTGACAGGCAATTGTTTTGTGTTCTGCGCCGTGATACTCGTATTGACGACGTATGTCTTTCATAAGACTTACCAATGCCATATACGCCACAAAAATAACTATTTTTACAATGCCCTCCAGTACCGAGCGTATAATTCTGTGTTCGGCGATACCGGAAACAAGTCCGATTATTATTTTCGGCAGAAATATAAAAAGTCCCATTGCAAGAACTATTCCCAGAAACATACCGATATACATTACGATGTCAAATATTCCTGATTTTTCTTCTTCTGCCTTTTCTTCTTCTGTAAGCTGTTTTTCAGCGGATTTCATCATATATTTGTAACCTCTTGTCATTGAAGTCACGAAATTGACGCAGCCTCTTACAAGCGGGGTTTTCTTGTACCATGGAGCGTTTTTACCGTTATTTTCGTCCCATGTTTCAAGGTCTATTGAACCGTCCGGCAGTCTGCATGCCATTGCACCAGTATTTGGTCCCAACATCATTATGCCTTCAATCAAAGCCTGTCCACCTATTTTTGACTTGAATTTTTCACCGGATTGATTTTTTTTCATTTATAAATATCTCCTATTGTGTTTTTGCAGGAAGTACAATTGTAACTGTTGTACCCTTGCCCTCGCCGGCACTGGAAATTTCCATAGTACCCTCGTGCATAGCTATAATCTCGTCCGCAACCGCAAGTCCTATTCCCGAACCACGTCGGGTGTGGTTTGCCTTATAGAACTTCGTTTTGACTTTGGACAAATCGGATTCCTTTATACCGCAGCCGGTATCCGAAACTTTTACAATAACCTTTCCGTCTGCGGCGGAAGCATTTATCGTAACCGTATCTCCGGTTGACGAATACTTCACGGCATTGTCAATAACGTTTATAAAAACCTGCCTTATGCGGTTCTTGTCGCCGAATACAAACGGCAGCATTTCGGGGTCATTGTAGATAATGCCTATATTTTCACGGCGAGCCTTGTCGCTGTAAATCAGTACAGCGTCACCGAGTTCAGCGAGAATGTCCATATTAGATGCCTGCAATGTGAAATGTCCGCTCTGCATACGTGAAAAGTCCAGTAATTCCTCAACCATTTGCGAAAGACGTTCAGCCTCGTTGACGATAACGCCAACGCCTTTGCGGACTGTATCGGGATTGGATTCGCTGTCAAGCATAAGAGTTTCTGCCCAGCCCTTTATTGCCGTAAGCGGTGTGCGGAGTTCGTGCGAAACTGATGATATAAATTCATTTTTCATAGCCTCTGCGTTGGAAAGTTCGTCAGCCATATGATTTATAGCCATACAAAGGTCTCCGATTTCGTCATTGCTGTTGCTGTTTATCCGGACGGAAAAATCTCCGATAGCGATTTTACGGGCAATACCGCTTATCTGCCGGATAGGCTTGACGATAGAGCCTGCGAAATACAATCCTGTAATTATGACCACAAGTATAATCGCAAAACATACTATTGTTACAGCAATGGCACTTGTCCGGATATTTGAGTCAATGTCGGTAAGCGATGTCACCATACGCACGGAGCTGTATTCACTGCTGAACGACGATATAGGCACGGAAACAGCAAGGATTTTTTCACCGGACGGCATTTTCCCGACAAAAGACCCTTCGCCGGAGTCCATAGCCTGTTCATAGTCGGGCATCAGCAAATTTTCGTCCGGCGAAAATCCCGATGACGTCAATACAACTCTGCCTTTTGAGTTTATAGCCATAAGTTCTATTTTGTCCTTTTCGTTGAAAGTCTCCAGCATATTGCGCATTTCCGCCGAAAAGTTCGCCGCATTGTCCTGCGAGTATACGCTCAGGACACTTGTTACAGCGTTGATTTTTGAAATAAGGTACTGTTTGGCTGAACTGTAAAAATAACTTTGTATAGCGTATATGAATATAAGGTCAAGTACAATCATTACCAGTACCACAACGCCCAGATTATTAACAATCCAGCGTTTTGTTATACTTTTCTTTGCCATTACGGAGAATCATTCCATTTATAGCCGTAGCCCCATATCGTGATTATATACTTCGGACTTGACGGCTCTTCTTCAATTTTCATACGGATTCGCCTTATATTAACATCAACAATCTTGTCGTCACCGTAATAGCTCTCGCCCCATATATGATTCAGAATGCTTGCACGGTCAAGGGCGGTATTCTTGTTGTTGAGGAAAAATTCAAGTATCTGGTATTCGACCTGCGTAAGTTCAATGGGAATGCCGTTTTTAGTAACGGTACGGCTTTTAAGGTTGAGTGAAAAGGGACCGGATTCAATTACGGACTGTTTTTCATTTTTTATGAAACTCATGCACACACGCCTGTAAATAGCGTCAA
>CAMWRL010000055.1 GCA_947176685.1 uncultured Ruminococcus sp.
TTAGGTCAATACCCATATAGAAGTTTAAGCCCCGAAGCAATTATTAACTGCTTCGGGGCTTATTGTCAATATTCGATTATTCGTATAAATCAGAATTTACTTGCTCTCATTACACAATTTGCAACCCAAAAATGACATAAGCAAACCGTGTTTTGGACATTTCGGATAACCACAGTAAACAGGGTCGTCTTTCTCTTTGTCAGAGAGCCATTCCTGCAAATTGTTGTCATCAATATCATTTACTGTCATTCGATTTATTAGTGCATTAAAGCTATTCAACGCATAGTCAATATTTTCTTTATTTGGCTTATACCCAAGTTTATCCCAAACACTTTCTTGTAATGTTAATTCTCGTGCATACTCTATTACTTTTAATAAAAACGATTTGTCTGCTTCAAAAGAATCTCTATGCCACGGCATTTCAATGATCTCAAATCCGACTGTTCCACCTCCGATTATACATTGCTGTTTTTCAGACAGAAAAGCAATCATTCTTTTTTCACTTTCGGAATCAGCCAGTTCAGAACCGCTGATAAGTAAATAGTCAATCAGTACATCTGTAAGTCCGTTAGACATAGAGAACAAATCGTTCTCTGCATAATTAAAAGCGATCATATTTCCCATTTTAGTTCCTCCATTATAACAAAAAGATATTCGATTATATTCCAATTTATCTTTGTAATAATTATACATCAAAGCCGTTACATTGTCAATAGAAACGTCATAGCACTTTTGACTGAAAATCATAAGTGCTATGGCGAAAACTTCTTTATGAGCGACCGTCTTTCAACCGTCCTTTTGTTTTTTATTATAAATCAATTTTTTCAAAACTCATTTCGCTGTCTGCCATATTCTTGAAAATCAGATTTTTGCCGGAAAATTCGTAATTGATAGTTGTATCATCCGGTATTCCCATACCTGCCATAAGCCCTTTGAATGAAATTTCTCCGTTATCTGCCGTATATGTGAAAATGTCCGAAATTTCTATATACATTTTCTCACCGTCAACTATAGCACATAAAGTACTGTTTTCCGGAGTTGTGCCGAAACGCTCATTCAATTGTGAGGCAAGTCCTTCATAGAAGTCGCCGCTTATAATAGTATATTTACCATCGAAGCTGTCCGGACTGCCTGCATCATCTCTTTTCATTGTAAGAACGTTAATACCTTGAAATGTTGCGGAAAGGTTTGTGCCGTCATAACTGATACAGTCAGATTCAAGACTCATATTTCCAAATAAAATTCCGCCGTCTGCTTTAAAATGGAGTTTTTCCGTTGTATCAACAAACATACCGCCTGTACCGTTTTCGTCAAAAACAAATCCGTATGCACTGTCAACTGCGTACCACGCACCTAAAATACTGCCTTCTGTAGTTCCTTCGCCGCCGTCAGTTGAAACATTTGTATCAGTTTCGGTTTTATTAAACGCACCAACGGACAGGTCAAATCTTGTCATATTCCAGTCGCTGTCTTCGTCAAAGTCTTTCAAAATAAGTGTATCGCCTTTTATTTCGTATTTAACGTCAGCAGAGTCGCTCTTGTCGTATCCGAATATTTCAAGACCATTCATTGTAATGGTATCCCCGTTGATAGTGTATGACAATGCGTTTCTGTAATCGGCTAACAGTACTTCACCGCTGACTGTTACATAAACGTCCGCACCATCAGCCAATGCCACACTGTCGTACATAACACCGCTGACCAGCTTATACTCACCGTCAAAACTGTCATCACTTCCGCTTTCTCTGGTCATAGTCCATAAGTCCTGACCTTCGACATTAAACGAAAAAGTTGTACCGTCATATGAAATGAAACTTGAATCCATAGCTTCACCGTCAACAACAAACTCCCCGTCTGTAGAAAAATGTATCATTTCCGAAATATCAATCCACATAGTAAGGCTGCCGTTGTCTTTGAAGTCAAAACCCATAGTCATTCCGTCATCTTCCATAGACCACATACCAAGTATATCTTCTGCGGAAACCTCTGCTTCTGTAACGACTTCGGTTTCGGGCTGAGTTGTAGTTTCTGTAGTAGTTTCTGTAGTTTCTTCTTCGGTTGAAGCCTCTGTTGTTTCGGCTTCTGAAACACTCTTTTCGGTGGAAGTCTCACTTGATTCTTCTTTTCCGCACGAACCCAGTGTACATGTAATCATTGCGCAGACTGCCAGAAGTGATATTAACTTTTTCATAAATGAAAATCTCCTCTTTATTATTTCCAAAATTCAGTATAACAGCATTATACCACAAAATACAGGGCTTTTCAAGGATTTATCCAAATATTATCCATATTGTAACGATTGAGAAACAATTTCGGCAGACTATACAGAATCGAAAAACATTTGTTTGATATTTGGTCAAACATTTCAGTAAAATATTTTACATTGAAATTTAGCTAAATTGCTAAAAAATGTTAATAATCTTTCTATATGTTAAATCGCATATTTTTATTGACTTTATTAATAAAAAATGATATAATATGTATAATCAGCAAAAATCGTTACTGAATAAACAGCTTACTCATGGAAAAAAAGAGGTGATTTTTATGTATGAATCTACTCAGATTGACCTTAACGGTTATACACCTGTCGGGGATATTATTGTAATAGCTCTCTGTATGATAATGGCTGTACTTTTGTGGCAGACTCATATAAACAAAAATACAAAATTCCGTTCAATTATACTTATACTCATAACTACATGGGTAGCTTCAGTAAGCAACGTCATTTATGAAATGCTTATGTATTCCAAAAATATATACCCGCTTGCCATATATGTTCTCCGTACTGTACACAATATTTCCCTGACGTTTGTTCCGTGTATGTATATACAGTACCTTCACAATCCGCTATGGATTCCCAACAAGGAAAAACGCCGGTATGGTCTTATATGCGGAATAGTAATAACAACTGTTTCGATTTTCGACATTCTGGGAATGATTTTCCATTTCGGTTTCTATATCGACAGCGAAAACGTAATCCACAAACATTTCAACCCATACATAATTCTGTACGTTTTTTCACTTGCGGCAATATTCTACATTATAGTAAAATACAAGGCAAGAGTTATACGACAGATTTACTACGGACTTATGGGAGCAAATCTTGTGTCGATACTGGTAATGGCAATTCAGGGTCTTTGTCAACAGGTATCATATACTTGTATAGCGTACTTTTTTCCGGTAATAGGAATAATATTCATGTTCCATTCAAACCCTTATGACATAAAGACCGGAGCTGTTTCGGGCTGTTTCCTGATAAACGAAATCAATGACGCTGTTGAAAAAGACAACCCCACTGTTATGATGTCCATAACGATGTCAGACTTTTCAAAGGCTGCAAACCAGTACAACAAGTTCAAAGATGAATTTTACAGATTCTGCCGTCAGAATATAAAAAAAGGTATTCTGTATCACTTTCCCAATGAACGAATAGTACTTACTATTCCAAAAAAAGCCAACAACGATTACCAGAAGTTAATCGATACTATTGTAAGCAGTTTCCGCCGTACTATCTACGAACAGTTCAATATTGACTACAAGATGGTTGTAATAGAGACTTCCAAAGAAATCAGCAGCTCCGGCGACTATATAAAAATCATTGACTACATTGAGGAACATATGGATATAAACGAGTTACGCACGGTGACGGAAAATGACATCAAAAATTATTACAGCAGTACTTATATTCTCAGTCAGCTTGAGGACATTGTTATGAAAAAAGATCTCAACGACAACAGAGTGCTTGTATATTGTCAGCCCGTTTTTAATCTTCTCACAAACTCATATGATACCGCCGAAGCCCTTATGCGCCTTAAACTTGAAAAGACCGATATGGTATTCCCCGACCAGTTCATACCGCTTGCCGAACAGTACAATATGATACATACTCTTAGTATGATTATACTTAACAAGACATGCCGTGCTGTACATGAGATTCTCTGCGAAGACTATGAAATAAATCGTATTTCAGTTAATTTTTCCGCACTCGATATAAAGTACGATTCATTCTGTAAGGAAGTAAGAGATATAATCGCTATGAATCAGATACCATATGACAAGATAGCCGTTGAGATTACCGAAAGCCGTTCGGAAGCCGATTTCAACCTTATGCGTCAGAAAGTAATTCAGTTGCAGGAACTGGGAATAAAATTCTATCTTGATGACTTCGGTACAGGTTATTCCAACTTTGAACGTATTATGGAAATACCTTTCAATATAATAAAGTTCGACCGTTCTATGCTGATAGAGTCCGTCAAGAATGATTCTTCAAAGTTTATGGTAAGTACCTTTGCGAGTATGTTCAACGAACTTGATTATGCTGTACTCTTTGAGGGCGTGGAGGACGACAGGGACGAAAACCACTGCGTTAATATGAATGCAAAATATTTACAAGGATACAAGTATTCAAAACCTATTCCCATTGAACAGCTGAAAAATTTCCTTAAACGTTCAGCCGTATAAAAAAACAAGACCGTTGGAAATAATCATTCCAACGGTTCTATTATTATTCAATGGTAACAGAAACTTTAAGGTCTTTTTTAGCCGCACCTGCACGCATAATTGTACGGAGTGCCTTGGCTATTCTGCCCTGCTTGCCGATTACACGACCCATGTCGTCCGGCGCAACGGAAAGGTGAAATACAATAACACCTTCTGCATCGGGTTCATCTTCGGTAATCTTTATAGCGGACTTATCTTCAACCAGTCCTGCTGCGATTGCGTAAAGTAAATCTTTCATAAAACAAACCTCCATGACTTCCGGAACAGAGGGATAAGACTGAAAAAAGTCCGCCCTCTTCCGCAAAAAGTCTTTAATCAGAGTACACCCTCGTTCTTGAGGATAACCTTTACTGTATCAGTCGGCTGCGCACCCTTCTTAATCCAGTCCTTAGCCTTGTCGGCGTCAACCTTAACAACAGACGGATTCTTGGTCGGGTCATAGTAACCGATTTCTTCAACGAATCTGCCGTCTCTGGGGTATCTGGAGTCAGCAACAACGATACGGTAGAAAGGAGCTTTTTTAGCACCCATTCTTCTGAGTCTTATTTTAACTGCCATTTATATTCACCTCCACAAATTTTTGTATATATCAAGCGGAAATATCCGCAAGAAATCTAATTTTTTATCAGGCATACAATACCTATGCCCATTATAAATACGCCGATAAATGTATAAAAAACTCTTGCACCTGTTCTGCCGAAAATCCGGACAAACGGTCGTGCCTTGCGGTTATTGAAATACCAGTCCCAGTTCTTTACTGAAGCAAGAACTGAAAATACCCCTGCAAGAATAAAAAGTACATATGCGAAAGTTTCCATAATATCCACCTCAAACCATCATTGCAGACTGTATGAAAAAACAATTATTCCTGCACCGGCGATAACCAGTATAATTTTAATAATAATCTGTATGAATTTATTTGATGTTATTTCTTCAACAATTTTTGTCCTTAACACTAACCATATAAGTATAACTCCGGTCAAGAACACGACAAACCCTATATTAAAGGGGCGTGAGCGATTGCCTATAGACGGCGTAACCACAAACACAAACAAACATACAATTATAAAAAGTATAACAGGCATTTTTTAAATCATTGGAATATTTCCGCCGCCCTGTCCTGTGAATTTATCGAAATTCATTCCGGCAAGTCTTTTTCTTGCCTTTTTGAGAGCCATTTTGTTGTTGCTTCCGGTAAATTTCTTCATCATACTCTGCATCTGGTCAAACTGCTTTAAAAGCCTGTTGACTTCCTCAACCTTTGTACCAGAACCGGCAGCAATTCTCCTCTTGCGTGAGGGATTTATTATTGACGGCTTGGCACGTTCAGCCTTGGTCATTGAGTATATAATAGCCTCGATTCTGTCGAACTGTTTTTCGTCAATATCCTCGTCTTTGATTTTGCCGTTAAGACCGGGGAGCATTCCGAGAATTGATTTCATAGAACCAAGACGCTTGATTTGTTTCATCTGGTCAAGGAGGTCGTCCATATCGAAGGTATTTTCCTTGAATTTCTTTGTAATTCTCTCGGCTTCTTTCTGGGACATAACGTTTTCAGCTCTTTCGATAAGAGTGAGAACGTCACCCATTCCCAAAATTCTTGAAGCCATTCTTTCGGGGTGGAACTGCTCAAAATCGTCAAGTTTTTCGCCCATACCGACAAACTTAATCGGTTTACCGGTTACAGCAAGCACGGAAAGTGCCGCACCGCCTCTTGTATCGGAGTCAAGTTTTGACATCAGAACACTTGTAATACCTACAGCGTCATCAAAGGACTTGGCGACATTTACAGCATCCTGACCTGTCATAGCGTCAACTACCAGCATTATTTCGTTTGGCTGAGTAACTTCCTTGATATTTACAAGTTCCTGCATAAGGGCTTCATCAATATGAAGTCTTCCGGCAGTATCTATAATAAGAATGTCATGACCGTAGTCCTTGGCATATGCAAGAGCCTGTTTAGCGATTATAACGGGGTCAATCTGTCCCATTTCAAAAACTTTCACATCAGCTTTCTTTCCGACAACCTGAAGCTGATTTATAGCGGCAGGACGGTATATATCGCAGGCTGCCAGCAATGGTCTGTGACCCTCTTTTTTGAGAAGTTTTGCGAGCTTTGCGGAATGGGTAGTCTTACCCGAACCCTGCAATCCGCACATCATAATAACCGTAGGCGGTTTTGAAGCGAAATTGATACGGGCGTTGCTGTCGCCCATAAGTGAACAGAGTTCTTCATTTACGATTTTTATAACCTGTTGTGCAGGCGTAAGACTTGCTAAAACGTCCTCGCCGACTGCACGTTCAGTAACGCCTTTAACAAAGTCCTTGACTACTTTATAACTTACATCGGCTTCAAGGAGTGCAAGACGGACTTCACGCATAGCCTCCTTTACATCGCTTTCAGTAAGCTTTCCTCTTGACTTCAGCTTTTTAAAGACGTTATTAAGTTTTTCGGAAAGTCCTTCAAATGCCATGCGATTTCCTCCATTTTACAATAAATCAAGACCGTTATTTATTTCGTCAGTAATGATATTTCTGATATTTTCGTTTTCAATCTGTCCGGCAGTTTCAAGGATTTTCCCGAAGCACTCACGCATTTTTGTAAGACGTTCCGCAAAACGGAGTTTTTCCTCATAGTTGAGCAGAATATTTTCGGTACGTTTTATAATATCCCGTACTGCCTGACGGGTGATTCCCAAAGGACTGCCGATTTCCGCAAGGGACAAGTCCTCGCAGTAATAGAGTTCCATTATGTTTTTCTGATGCTGAGTAAGCAAGTCGCCGTAGCAGTCAAGCAGCATCACGAACTTCAATTCTTTAGCCATAAGTGAAAACTCCTGTTCGGGTGTAATCCAAAATCACTTTACACATTATACAACATAATTATTAATTTGTCAAGGGGTAAAATGAAATTTTTCCTTATAAATTTTTGCACCATATTTTTGAAAGTCGGCTTGTGAAATATTAACAAGCATATTTATAACATCGGCTAATATAGTCCACTCCTCCGGAAGCATACACCAGCAACGATACTTTTTGTATTCCGGATAGTATACTTCTATAACATAACTGTGTCCGTCACGCCCGTGTGGTTTATTTACATCTTCATTTATACCTTTTTTCAGAAATGTTTCAATTATATTTTTCTGTTTTTCATTTAATACAGCAGAATAAACGGGACTATATTCTTTCAGAAGTTCTTTATATTCTGTTGTTTTTACAAGTTCAGACAATGGCATAAGTTCAGGAAACAAACAGACCGCTTTACACATAAATTCATCACGTTTATATTTTTCCGGTTCAGTACGCCAGTAAGCGATATAATTATTTTCATTTTCGCAAATCTGAAAATACATACTTCCACCAAAAGAGCAACTTATTTCTATCTGAATAAGCTTTTTTCCGTTTTCTTCAAATTTATATCCTTCCCACATAAAATACCTCCCATATACTTATTATTCCAACGGAAAAGAATTGAACCATGCTCTTTCGTCAAACGGTTTCTTTTGCGGAATAATAGCTTCTTCTTCGGCTATGCCCACGGGCAGAAAACAAACAAGTTCATAATTATCCGGAACATTTAAAATCTGAGCCATTTTGTCACATATTCTGTCGTCGTCAGTAATATGTCCCTCATACCAGCAGCTGCTGTAACCAAGTTCAGTTATAGCAAGAAGCATATTTTCGATAGCGGCGGAATAGTCCTGTACCGCAAAACACTTATTTCTGTAGGCGTTTATTCTTTGAGTGAGGACACATATTACTGCCGGAGCAGTTTCGGCAACGTGAGGGTCTATAACGCTGAAAAGCCTGTCAAGAATTTCACGGTCGTCAACGGCTATAAGACTTGTGGTCTGCTTGTTACAGCCGGACGGCGCATTCAGACCACATTCCATAATAGTTATAAGGTCTTTTTTCGGGACGTTAACCTGTCTGTATTTTCCACGGTAACTGTGCCTTTTGTTTATTGCTTCAATTGTGTTCATAAATGTCTCCTTTCATAGATGGAATATTGTAATTATGTTTTACAATATATCAACCATTTTCACCAAATACCGCCTTTATTATTTTATTACAATGACTTTTCCAGTCTGAAAAACCTGTCCCGTCAGCAGTCCAGAAACTTCCGGCATGCATATCAAAAAGCCTTGCACCAAGTTTTTCCGCAAGCAGTAACAGAAATTCTTTCGGTTCAGAAGCAGCTTTTATTTCTAATTCTACCACATGGTAGCTGTTTTCGGAATACAAACAATTCTCCCAGAACCATATATCAATCCACCATTCTTTGCTATATACATCAACGCTATTACTTTCAGAATTTTCAATGCTGATATTCATTGTTTCCGGCATATCAGCAATACAGGCAAGTATTTCGCTTTTCGTGAACGGTATAACATCTTCGTCTTTTTCCTCGCCGTAAGGTTCAGTGTTAGTTTTCGTTCTCTCCAGAAATAACGACCAGCTCATAGTTTTCCTCCTAAAAAATTATTATACTATTCTGTCACAAAGTTTTTTCCAGTCCGAAAATCCCGAATCGTCACCAGTCCAGAAATTTCCGGCGGACGTATCAAAAAGCCTTGCACGAAGCTTTTCAGCAAACAGTGAAAGAAATTCTTTCGGCTCAGTGCTGCCACGAATCTGCAATTCTATTGTATCATACGTCATATCTTTTTCAGAATACGCACACCAATTATAGAATACCAATTCAATACTATAGTTGTTTCCATAAATGTGTATAATAAAAAATGAATCCAAAGCGATTTCAGTATCTTCAACAGAGACTATTTCTGATTCTTCAATACGAATATCTATTATTTCGGATATTTCAGACAGAGTTTTAATTATTTCATCTTTTTTAAATGGGATAACATCTTTTTCCGTGCTGTAAGGTTCGGAATTGGTTCCGGTTCTGATTAAATCAAGTGACCAGCTCATTGTTCTGCCCCCACACATCATAAGTTTTTTTAATTATACTATAAAAACATTATAAAGTCAAATAAAGCGTCCGCAAGTAATATAACGGACGTTTAAATGATTTTAAATTTTTCAGCCTATAACTGCATCGTCTGTGTAGCTTTCAAGTGAATTTTCTTTCACCTGAATGCAGATGTATTTTATACTGCTGTCGGCAGAAGCAGAAAACTGTCTCTTTGCAGACGGTGCAACCCTTAACCAGTCGCCTGCTGTAAGTGAGATTTCCTCGTTCTGCTTGTGCGAATGAACAAACGGCACGCAGGCAACTGGCTGGGGGGACTGAATAGTTACATCCCATAAACTTATTCTTACTCATCATTTTCCTGAACCTCACTCGTTTCAATCGTAACTGCCTGACAGTAAATAAGCCAATCGTTCATGCAGTTCAGGGAGCAGAAGCTCTGATTGGTGTCCTGATGCTTATAATATCTCTTGCCTACGGGAAAACGTCATACAAGCAACAAAAGCATGTATGACGTTTTGATATATTATAATGCTCTGATAATTTTTTCTATTGAAAAAATTATATACTTAAAATATAAGTGTTTAATAGTTATATATTTTGTCATAAATAAACAAAATGCGTTGCAAAAGTATAAATTTATAAAAATTAATATTGATTTACAAACTCATATATGTTATAATATGATAGTATATTAATGTGATATCGCAGCAACACGATGTTAACTGAAATTACAAATATCTTAAAAGGAGGATTTTTATGAAAAGAAAAATGCTTAGTCTGTTTCTTTGCTCGATTTTGAAATCTCGTTTATAGAAGTACGTGATATTATCTGAATTTTTTAGTATGTATTTTCCAACTCGAATTATATAAATAGCAATTCAGGTAAATATATTTACTGATTTTTGATTGTTATATGAAACGGCACATCACATTTTAAAAGTGTTGAGTTATATATAACAGGTTAAAATAATAACTAATTTTCAACTTTGGAAAGGATGTTCAATATGGATGGTGACGTAAAATTAGGATGGTTTGATCTTATAATGGGTCTGATACTTCTCTTTATATTAATATATTTTTGGATTCGGGATGCAATCCGTGGAGTCAGGTCAGTTAATGGAATAGTGATTGGTGAAGATCCAGATACTCATGATGTTCATATAAGATATAAAATAAAGGCTAATACTTATCATGAAGTGTCTTGTCCAAGATACAGTTATTATTTTATGCTCGGTCCACCTGATGTTGGTTTAAAAATTGTTCTGAAGGTAAGAAAAGATGATCCTTATAAAGTAGTATCAATACATCTTACACTTCAAACAAAATTGACTTCATTTTCAAAAGATGGTACTTATTCCAACAACTACATATGGAGGATGCCGTTAACTTTATTGTCATTAAGTGCATTTTTTATTGCAACTGGTGTTGTGTTTATCATAGGTATTCTCTAAAGTTATAATTGCACTTAATATGTATTTCTATATTGAACGCAAATTAAGTGCAATATAATAGACCTCCTCGGAAACTAAAAATGACTTGAAAAATCAGTGAGGCAGTGATAGTATTCAATAGGGTGATAAAATGGATTTTTATGCTAAAGCAGAACAGT